>CACZKQ010000027.1 GCA_902781765.1 uncultured Elusimicrobium sp.
ACTGTTGGGAAATAATCGCTTCTAGCACGAAGGATAATTGCGTGCGGATTTGCGGTTGTTGGTTAGCCGGGAACACGTCAATGATACGGTTAATAGACTGCACGGCATCGTTGGTGTGTAAGGTGGCAAACACTAAGTGACCGGTTTCGGCTAGTGTTAAGCAGGCTTCCATGGTTTCAATGTCGCGTAACTCGCCCACCAGAATAATATCCGGGTCTTCGCGCAAGAAGTGTTTCAAGGCTGCGTGGAAGGAATGGGTATCGTTACCTACTTCGCGCTGATTAACAATACTGCGTTTATGCGGATGCACGAACTCAATAGGGTCTTCTACCGTCATAATATGATTGCTTTCATTCATATTCAGGTAGTTAATCATACTAGCCAGTGAGGTTGATTTACCAGACCCTGTCGCCCCGGTTACCAACACGAGCCCTTTATTGAGCTTCATGATATTGTAAACAACCGGAGGTAAGTTCAACTCTTCAAAAGATTTAAAATCATTTGGAATAGAACGCAACGCACACGCTACACACCCTTTTTGTTTGTACACGTTTACACGCAAACGCCCCAACTCGCGCAAACCGATAGAGCAGTCCAACTCCAACTCATCTTCAAACCGTTGGCGTTGTTCATCATTTAAAATGGAATAAATTAAGGTTTGGGCACTTTCTTTAGTCAATGTTTCAAACGGCGTTTGATACAAACGGCCCTGAATACGTAAAACCGGCGGTACACCCACCGTCAAATGAATATCGGACGCATTCTTCGCTTTCATAAGTTTGAATAAATCGTCCATTGTTGCTTTTACTGCTTGTTGCGTTTGAGTTTGTTCTGCCATAGAAAACCCTCTCCTATCCGGCCCTGCCGATATTAAATTTTCCCTACTAAATCTAATGCAATATTATTCAAAGCTCCCGTTAATTTCCCTTTGGAAACATCTGCCTGGAATACATAAACTATTGGTTCTGTACGGGTCTTTGTTAGTCTGTATTTTACAATATATATACTTTTATGCAAAGGCTCTGCGGACCATTGTCCACTATACCCGGAAGCCAATTGCGTTTTGTATAGACGGTTTAAATAAGATGAAAGTGTTCCCTTGTTTTCGGCCAGTTTGTAATTTTTGACGATTTCAACTGCCTTGTCTGCGGAGGTAGATTTGATAGGTTCCGTAACCGCAGGAGGAGGAACTATTTGCGGTGCTAACGCTACAACCGGCACAATTTCTTCCTTGGGAGCAGACGCCACCGATTTCTCCTCCACTTTCTTTTCAGGCACTATAGTGGATTCTTTGACCGGTTGTTTTTTAGGCGGCATAAAATGAATTGTTAATGCAACAAGGCCGGGCAACAACAAAACCAGTAATACCCATAACATGACCGTAGCATTTCTGCGGTGTGGTTGGTTGGCTTTTTCTTGGGAATGCAAAAAAGCATTTATTTCGGTAGTAGGTTTTAGGGTCGGTTTTACAGATTCTTGAATTTGAATTTCCGGCTCCACAGAAGATTCTGCCTGTTTCGTTAATTCTTCCGGTTCTAAAGATTCAGCGGGCGCTTGCGAGGGAGTGGGAGCTTCTTCCTGCTCATTCCAAGGCGCTACCGAAACATCTTGTACGGTGGCCGCCGCCAACTGGTCTACAGTGGGTAACGAGCTAGGCCCATAAGCAAGTTGTTCTTTGTCATTTGCCAAGGGTAACGTACTAGCCGGTGAAACTTCCGGTTCTTGCTCCTGCTCATTTTCCTGATTTTTAGAAATTTCTTTCTCTTCTTCCGGGGCAGAATCGTCTAATTGTTCCGGGGCGGCTTGACTTAAATCCAATGTCTGTGCAGGTATTTGCGTTTGAACAGGAAGCGGTAAAATTTCTTCTGTTTCTTCCGACAGCGCAATAGGAGATGCCAGCGGAATTGGCTTTACCGGCTCCGGTTCTTTATGAACAAGCGGTTGCACCGGTTTATCTTCCACCGGGTTCGGCTTTTCAGCCGGTTTTTCCAACTGTTCCTCTGAAGAGGGCTGCACAACTGATTGCGTTTGTTTTGCTTCTAATTGTCCGGTTTCTTCGTTTAGCTCAAAATCCGCAAAAGAGGAGGCTACTTGCCACGCCTGTTGGTCTTCGCTTTGCGTTTCCGGGGCTATCATACTGGCGGCGGAGAAACCCGGTCGCGCCGCTAACTCTTGCGGCGAGAACGGACCAATAACATCTTCTCCGTCAAACAGCCAATATTTCATCACACCCCCACTGGGTACGAAATTTACTTACAATAAGAAAGCGCACTACGCAATCGGGCGATTACTTCATCTTTACCCATATATTCCAACATTTTAAATAGAGTCGGTCCGTGGGTACGTCCGGAAACTGCCACGCGCACCGGGTGGAAAATCTGCCCGGCTTTGAGGCCGTTTTCTTTGGCGGTGGTACGGGCCGTTGTTTCCAGCACCGCGTCCGTCCATTCGCTTACATTTCCGTATGCGGTAATCATCAGCTCCAATGCTTGTTTGGCTTCCGGCTTACCAAATACTTTTTCCAACGCTTCTTGTTCAAAAACCGGTTTTTCAAAGAAGAAACGGATTAAATCCGGGATTTCCGTTAACAGTTTGTATTTTTCCTGTTCCAACGAAACAATGCCTTCCAACTGGGCGCGGCTAACCTTGGAAATGTCTATACCGGCTTTTTCAATAAAAGGCAAGGCTAAATCGGTCAGGCGGCTAATGGATGTAGCGCGGATGTATTCGCCGTTCATCCAATTTAATTTTTCCGGGTCCATCACAGCCGGGCTGGGCTGACAGCCGGAAATATCAAATTTTTCTTCCAGTTCGCCGGGCGCGAAAATTTGTTGCGAATCGCTGGTTGCCCACCCGAGTAGCGCGAGGTAATTTTTAAGCGCCTCTGGCAAGTAACCCATGTTGCGAAATTCCACTACGTTCGTGGCACCGTGACGTTTGGATAATTTTTTACCGTCCGGGCCGTGAATCATAGACAGGTGCGCAAAAATCGGCTCCTTCCACCCCAGCGCGCGGTAGAGTTGAATTTGCGAGGGCGTATTAGAGATGTGGTCATCGCCGCGGATCACATGCGTCATGCGCATTAAGTGATCATCTACCACGACGGCAAAATTATACGTCGGGTAACCGCTTGTTTTTTGGATAACAAGGTCGTACAAATCTTTGCTGGCAAATTTAACATGTCCGCGGATTAAATCGTCCCATTCCACATCGCCTTCTTGCGGCATACGGAAACGAATGACGTATTTGCGGCCTTGGGCTTCCAATGCTTTTTGTTCTTCTTCGGTTAAATGGGCACACTTGCCAGAGTATTTCGGCGGGCGGTGTTCGGCCAAACATTTTTGACGGTTGGCTTCCAATTCTTCCTCGGTACAATAGCACTTATACGCTTTGCCTTCAGCGAGCAACTGGTCAATGTATTTTTTGTAAATTCCTTGGTCGGCACGAATGGCCTGATAATACGGCGCGTCGGGGCCTTTATTTGTGCCATCCGGCATAGGGCCTTCGTCCCACAGTAAATTCATCCATTGCATCCCTTCAAAAATAGCGTCGGTAGAAGCTTGTGTGGAGCGTTCCTCGTCGGTATCTTCAATGCGAAGTAAAAACGTACCTTTATTTTTTTTGGCAAATAAATAATTAAATAGAGCGGTACGCACACCGCCGATATGTAAAAATCCCGTCGGGGACGGAGCAAAACGAACACGAACTGTCATAAGTGTATTTAACCTCTAAAAATAAGATATTTATATTATACCTTTTTAGTATCAGTAATGCGAAACCCAAAACATTGTACCCCCACCTTTGCACCCCCCTCTTAAATTTTTTACAATATAGAATTAGGGGAGCTATAAGATGGGTTTATTTTTCATTTTTTCCACACTCGTTATTTGGGGAATGGCCGTTTCGGTAGCGGCCTGGCTAGCTTGCGCGTTTCCCACGCTTTCCCACCGTACATTTACGCTGGGACTACCTGTGTGCATAACGGCTTTTATTATCTGGGGCATTTCATACACGCGAACGCATTACCATATTGGTACTGACTTTTTATATTATGCCTCCTACATATTATTTGGTTTATTATTCCTTGCTTTTTGTACCACCGCACTTTTTGCTTTCATTTATTTCTTAACCAAATTCATCTATCCCGCTGCATTACGCTTTGTAGGCCCGGCAAGCGTACTGGTTACACTAATCGTATGGGGGTTATCGGTATGGGGAGGATTTTCTGCACCGCAACTGAAGAAAATTCATGTAAATTCCCCTCAACTGCCTAAGTTAAAAATAGCCTTGCTTTCCGACTCTCATTTGGGACGCGGAGTTTCTTTGAATCGGTTTAAAAATGCCCTGGCACGTCTAGCTGATGAAAAGCCGGATGTGCTTTTTGTACTTGGCGACGTCTTTGAATATGGCCAACACCAAGAAGCCTATGCCCAACAACTCAAAAATTTCCCAGCCCCGCTAGGAGTATACGGCGTTTTTGGAAACCATGAATATTATGTGGGATATGAAAACAGCAAGAATTTTTTTAAAAATGCAGGCATTACGCTACTGGAAAACGAACTTATTTCACTGCCAAACGGTCTGCAAATTGCCGGGTTCAAAGACATCAAAACCGCCCGCGTTACGCCGCACGACATTTCGCAACTATTGCAAAAATCCGACCCTCAAAAACCGCTGATTGTTTTATCCCATACGCCTTCTTATGCAGAAGAAATTTCCTCCCAAGGTGCCGATTTTATGTTTAGCGGGCATACACACAACGGGCAAATTTGGCCCTTTAAATATTTTGTGCGTCTGCAATTTCCGCGTGTATATGGACTTTTTGATGTAAACGGAATGAAATTTTATATCACGTCCGGTATGTTTTATTGGGGGATTCCTTTGCGGTTTTTAACTCCGGCAGAATTGCCCATTATTGAGGTAAACTAATGCGAAAACTTTGGCAACTTTTAGTTATTTTGCTTGTGCCTTTAAACGCGGCAGCTACGGTGTCATTTAACGATTTGACGTTGGAAGAAAAACTAGGCCAAACGCTCGTCGTATTTGTGGATATTGACAGTGCCGAACAAGTCCGTCCGTTAATTGAAAACGGCAAACTGGGCGGTGTGCTTATTCAATGGGGCAACTATTCCCTGGAACAAACGCGCGAACTAATAGATAAATTGCAAGGTTGGGCCGCTAAAAGTCCTCGTAAAATTCCACTCTTAATTTCTATTGATTACGAAGGCGGTACCGTTTACACCCCTATTACACTAGGCTTTGATTACTTACCTACCAATATGATGATGGCAGCAGCCGGAGATGAAACGGCGGCGGCCTCTATTGCGTATTTAGCCGGGCAAGAGTTAAAACGTGCCGGTGTGCATATCAATTTTTCCCCGGTGCTTGACGTAAACAGTAATCCCAATAACCCCATTATTGGGGTGCGTTCGTTTGGTTCAGACCCTAAAAATGTAACGCGAATGGGAATGTCGCTAATTAACGGTTTTCAG
Source organism: uncultured Elusimicrobium sp. (assembly GCA_902781765.1). Lineage (GTDB taxonomy): Bacteria > Elusimicrobiota > Elusimicrobia > Elusimicrobiales > Elusimicrobiaceae > Avelusimicrobium. The sequence goes on from CACZKQ010000027.1 coordinate 5,493, forward strand.
GCCGCCGGTATTTTAAGTATCGTTAAACACTTCCCCGGCCACGGTGATACCGCTAAAGATTCCCACTACGAAGTCCCTGTAGTAAAAGCCCCCTATAAGGAATTAGAAACGGTACATCTCGTCCCTTTTGAACAAGCCGTTGAAAATGGCGTAGATGGAATCATGACCGGGCATGTGCTTTATCCCGCTCTAGACAACAAAAATATCGCCACATTTTCAAAACCAATTTTGCAAGATTTACTGCGCACCAAAATGAAATTTAACGGACTTTTAGTAACTGACAGCCTGGATATGAAAAGTGCTACCTCTTATTGCACGATTGCCGGTTGTGCAATCCGCGCGCTGGAAAGCGGCGAAGAAATGATTTTACTGGGACGGTATATCAAACCGGTGAGTGTATTTAATCAGGTACTACAAGGTGTAAAAGAAAAAAAATTAGAAAAACAAGTAGAAAACGCCGCTAAAAAAATCTTCGCTATTAAGCAAAAAATGGGATTACTCTCCGGCACGCAAACACTCCCACCGCCATCAGAAAAAGCTTTTCAAGCTGAACTTGCTAAAATGAGTGATAAAGCCGTTACGCTCGTACGAAATAACAAAAAATTGATTCCTTTTAAAAATGGGAAAACCGGTAAACAACCCACCGTTTGTGCCGTATTTTTTGCTCCTTCCCGTTTTGCCGACCAGCTGATGAATTTTTCCAAACCATTTTTAGAAAAGGGCTGGCAAGTGCGCAGCTATAATGCCGCCCTTACACCGCGCAAAAAAGACAGCGAGCGCGCCGCCGCGTGTGCTAAAGGGGCCGATTTACTCGTCGTAACCAGTTTACAATGGGCCGACAAAACAAACATCAACCAAAAAAATGCCATTAACGGACTGATTAAAGAGAACAAGAATGTCGTATTTATTTCCACCATGAGTCCTTACGATATTCCCAACTACCCGGAAGCCTCCACCGTCCTAGCCACATACGGCTTAAACCGCTATGTACTCAAAACGGCGGCAAATATCATCCTGGGCGACCTAAAACCCCAGGGCAAATTGCCCATTACATTTAAATAGATTATTTTTTCTTTTCGCGACGTGCGGCTATAAATTCATACACAGCCGGAAGGATTGACAAAATAATAATCGCAAGCACTACATAGTGAAAGTGATTTTGCACCATGGGCAAATCGGCAAAGAAATACCCGCCCAGCGTAAACAAACACACCCACAAAAACGCCCCGATTATGTTGTAAGAAGCAAAGTGAAGATACGTCATTTTGCCAATACCCGCCACAAACGGCGCAAACGTGCGGATGATAGGAATAAAGCGCGCTAAAATAATGGTTTTTCCACCGTATTTTTCATAAAAATTATGTGCTTTAATGAGATGATTTTGATTTAAAAAAATACTGTCCTTTTTCGTAAACACTTTGGGCCCCAACCACTTGCCGATTTCGTAATTGCAAAAATCGCCCAGCACCGCCGCCACAAGCACCACCGGGATTAAAATCCACAGCGAAATAGAACTCCCGGCTGAAGCCGCTAACGCACCGCACGCAAAAAGTAAAGAATCTCCGGGCAAAAAGGGTGTAACTACAAGGCCGGTTTCGCAAAACACAACCACAAAAATAACAACATAAAGCCACACGCCCATCCAGGCGGCCCACGCGTTTAAATGTACGTCTAAATGTAGAAAAATATCAATAACTTGCGTGAGGATTTCCATGAATTATTCTCCTTATCTAAATAGCATCATCAGAATGCCCTTGAGCATAATTTTCGGGTCGCTTGTTTGGGAAGATTTAAAGGCCGCGTCCGCGTCAATAATTTTGTTCAGGGCGGCTAAAAATTGTTTTTGACTTGGGAAACCACGCGCCGCGCCCACCAGCCGGCTTTCCCAAGGGAAAAGCCCGGCACTACGCAAAATATCCGCCGGGGCCATGCCCGCCTCACTCATGCGTTTGATGCGTGCCATTTTTAAAATAGGATACATCATCTTGGCAAGTACCGCCACAGGTTCTTCACCGTCATCTAGTAGTTTATCTAATAATTTAATAGCACGGTTTTTATTGCATGCTAAAATAGCATTAGCCAGCTCAAAAGGGTTTTCCTCTTTGCTAAACCCGATACACGCAAGTACATCTTCTTTGGAAATCGTTTTATCTTCGCGCGAAAGCGTGTAAAGATAGAGTTTCTCAATTTCGTTTTCCAAAGCTGAAAGTTCGCTTCCTACACTTTCGCATAACAAATCCACCGCGTCAAAATCCCCGTTTAGATTTTTCTCACGCATTTTCTCGCGCACCCACCCGGTCAGTTCGTCGCGTTTAAGCTCGTCAAAATTGACCACACACCCACCCGCCGCGGCAAGTGCTTTGTCCGTTTTTAGTTTTTTGGAATCATTGTGCGTAAGCACGAGCGTAGTTGTTTCTAACGGATTTTCTAAATACCGAATTAACGCCTCTTTGGGTTCTTTGCGAAGTTTCTCTACTCCGCTTAGCACAATCAGTCGCACGTTAGAAAATACCGGCGCGGTGTTGGCCATAGCTAACACTTCGCCCAGGTCGGCCTTATCGGCTTGGTCTTGAAAAAAGTTGAAATCGTCGGGCTGGAGAATTTCTTTAATTTTGGCAATCACCAAATTTTTGCGGTAAACATCTTCCCCCGTTAATAAATAAACAGGAGCCGTTTTGCCTTTTGCAAGTGTTTCGTTGAGTTTGTCCGCAGTGAGTTTTGCCATACACTTATTGCGTAATGGTGGTATATTCCGGGTTATTCATTACTTTCTTTTTATTTTCACTCATTACTGATCCAAACCCTTCCACGGTGCGTTTGACAATATCGCGCGATAATTTTTCAAACACAATATCACGTGCTTGCACTTCGCTCATACCGCCGGGCATGGTGGACGCGGCATAAATTTGGGTCCCCAAGAACGCGGGTTCGCGCCAAACAGGGGTATTGTTTGTTTTATCCATTAGCACTACATCTAGCCAAATATCCATGCGGTAGACGGTAGGAATCATCTGGCTGTCGTACTGAATCGGCACGTTTAAGTAGCGCGAAATAGTGGTAACGACAACACCCTCCGCGCCGTTATTTTCCGCTACAATTTGATACGTACCATTGCGCAAGAACTCATCATAAAGTTCGTTATAAAATTTATCTTCTAGCGCAAAGACTTCCGTTTTATTTAAAATCGTGCGAATAGCTACTTTTTTAATATGCTGTGGCATAATTTGTGCCTGAGGTTGATACACCGCCCCTTCGCTCGCACATGCAACCAGTGCACAGGCAATACCAAAAATCAACCAAAGTTTTTTCATAGTTTCCTCCGCTATTTTTTCGGTGCGGCTACCAAGCTGACCATTCTGCCGGGTACCACGATCACTTTTTTAATTTCAAGGCCTTGCAAACTGCGTTGCACTTTTTCGCTCGCAAGCGCAATTTTTTTCAATTCTTCTTTGGAAGCATTGGCCGGAACAGATACGCGGTCGCGCACTTTTCCGTTTACTTGTACGCCGATTTCTTGCGTATCTTCTTGCATACTATTTTCGTCTGCTTTCGGCCAAGGTTGTTTAACCAAAAAATCTTGGTGGCCTTGTTCTTGCCAAATTTCCTCGGTAATGTGCGGTGCAAACGGATGCAAAATTTTGAGGAAATCCTCAAATGTTTGCTTGTTTACTTTTGGCAATTTGCTAAGGTCGTTAAAGAGTACCATCAAAGCGGAAATGGCTGTATTAAAGTGAAATTCCTCAATATCCTGGCCGACTTTGGCAATCGTTTTATTTTTTAAAATTTCGCTTTTCTTGGGGTCTTTTTCGTCGGTAAGCACAACATTTTGGCTCCAACCGTATACCCGTTTTAAGAAACGGTTTACACCCTCAATACCTTTCATATCCCAAGGCTTACTGGCCTCAAACGGTCCCATGAACATTTCATACATGCGGAACGCATCTGCGCCGTAGTCGCGCAAAATATCGTCGGGGTTGATGACGTTTTTCTTGGATTTACTCATCTTTTCCACCATGGGTGTTAATTCTTCCCCGGTGGTTTTTAAGAATGCTTTTCCGTCTTTAAAATCAATTTCATCATAACCGTGGTAATTACCCATTTTGTCGCGGTACGAGAACGCCAAAATCATCCCTTGGTGGCGAAGTTTCTTAAACGGTTCTTTGTGATGCACAATGCCCAAATCGTACAGCACCCGGTGCCAAAACCGCGCGTATAATAAATGCAATACCGCGTGTTCGGCTCCGCCGATATAACAATCTACCGGGCCATAGGCCTTTTCAATTTCCGGCGCAACAAGCGCGGTATCGTTTTTCGGGTCCATATAGCGCAAATAGTACCAGCACGAGCCGGCCCATTGAGGCATGGTGTTCGTTTCGCGCTTGGCCGGGCCGCCGCACACCGGGCAGGTGGTGCTTACCCACGATTCTACGGTAGCGAGCGGCGATTCCCCCGTGCCCGAGGGTTCAAATTTTTCCACTTCGGGTAAGCGCAACGGAAGTTCGCTTTCCGGCAACGGTACAACACCGCATTTTGCACAATGCACTACCGGGATAGGTTCCCCCCAATAGCGTTGGCGGGCAAACACCCAATCGCGTAGTTTGTAAGTAGTTTTAGCATTACCGCAGTGATGTTCTTCAAGCCATTTAATCATAGCGGCTTTGGACTCTTTCACGTGAAGCCCGTTTAAAAAGCCGGAATTGATCAGTTCGCCGTCGCCGGTGAAGGCCTCTTTCTCCACACCTTGTTCGCTCTTAATGACTTCAATAATATCTAACCCAAATTTTTTGGCAAACGCATAGTCGCGCTCGTCGTGCGCGGGCACCGCCATAATAGCCCCGGTTCCGTAGCCCATAAGCACATAGTCGCTTGTCCACACCGGGATTTTTTTACCGTTAAGCGGGTTAATGGCGTATGCACCGGTAAATACGCCGGTTTTTTCTTTATTAAGTTCGCCACGTTCCAAATCGCTCTTGGTGGCCGCCTCTTTTTGGTAAGCGGTTACGGCTTCTTTTTGCTGCGGCGTGACGATTTTATTTAAAATGGGATGTTCGGGCGAAACGACCATATACGTCGCGCCGAAAAGCGTGTCAGGACGGGTGGTAAAAACCGTTAAGGTTTCGTCGTGACCGTCTAATTTAAAAAGCACATTGGCGCCGTTAGATTTACCAATCCAATTTTTCTGCATAGTTAGCGTGCTTTCCGGCCAATCCAGTTCGTCCAATCCTTCTAACAATTTTTCCGCATAGTCTGTAATTTTTAAAATCCATTGGCGAAGAGCTTTGCGTTCAATGGGATGTCCACACCGTTCGCATTTACCGTTGAAAACTTCCTCATTGGCAAGCCCAGTTTTGCACGAGGGGCACCAATTTATCGGTACGGTTGATTCGTACGCAAGGCCTTTTTTAAAGAGTTGTAAAAAAATCCATTGGGTCCATTTATAATAGTTGGGGTCGGTGGTGTCTACTTCGCGGTCCCAATCGTAGGCAAGGCCCAAGGATTTAATTTGGCGTCTAAAATTATCAATATTTTTTTGCGTGGTGATACGCGGATGAACGCCGGTGGCGATGGCATAGTTTTCGGCCGGAAGTCCAAAAGCGTCCCAACCCATTGGGTGCAGCACGTCAAACCCATTCATTAGTTTATAGCGCACTAAAATATCCGAGGCGGTATATCCTTCCGGATGACCGACATGGAGTCCCGCTCCCGACGGATACGGGAACATATCTAAGCAATAAAATTTTTTATTGCCGGGCATTTTAGGGCTGGCAAAAAGTTTAGCTTCTTCCCAGCGGGCTTGTTGTTTTTTATCAATTTGCGGAAATTCGTTCATAGCTTTATTGTAACATTTTCGCAAAGAAAAAATAAATTAGAAAGTTACCCACAAGGGTGGAATTTCAAACGAATTTTGCGTCAGACGAGGCGCGAAATGGGGAGGTATACTGTCGGCAGCGCGCCCGGAAGGCGGAGGTATCCGACCCATTGAGTAACGAAGTATCACGCAAAAGTAGGAAGAAATTACCCTCTGGGGTGGAATTTTTTGTGTTTCTCTTTCAAATCGCTAACGTCTAAATGCGTATAGATTTGCGTGGTCGTCAAATTGGCGTGGCCGAGCATTTCTTGCAAACTGCGTAAATCGGCCCCGCCTTGTAACAGGTGTGAAGCAAACGTGTGGCGAAATAAATGCGGGTGTAACGGTTGGCGAATGTTTACTTTGCGCCCCAAGTCAGCCAAGTCTTTCCAAACGGATACGCGGCTGATTTTTTTACCGTTTTTATTTAGGAAAACTTCGCTACCCACTTCTTTGCCAATAAAATGCGCTTTACGAAGGGCCAGATATTCCTCCAGCTTTTTGCACGCTTCTTTATGAATCGGCACAAAACGCTGTTTGCCGCCTTTGCCAAAGGCCAGCACCCACCCTTCGTCCGTGTTGATATTTTCCAAACGAAGGCCCAACAGTTCGCTCACGCGTAGTCCGGCCGCGTACAATAATTCTATGATAGTGACGGTGCGGACCTCGTCCAGTTTTTCGGCCGGGTAGGACAACAGCCGTTCCATTTCTTCGCGCGTGAGTTGCTCGGGCAAGGCGGCGGGGAGCTTGGGCGATTTTAAAAAGCGGGTCGGGTCGTCTTGGATGCGTTGCTCAATCATTAAAAATTTATAAAAACATTTCACGGCTTCCATTTTGCGAAATGCACTCGCGGGCGAAAGATTTTCCACGTTTCTGAGTTGGTAGTTGTATTGGTCTATAAAGTTGGCGGATGCGTCTTGCGGCAATTTTTCATTGGCGTCGCAATATTCAAAAAAATGTTTCACGTCCGACGTATAAGACGAAATTGTATTGCGCGAGAGTTGCCGCTCAAAGCTCAAATGATTTGCAAAATCTTCCAGTAATGCGTTATCCATAATTTAGCGTTTTAAAAAAATTTTAGCCGGACTCGTCGCCCCTTTAATAAGCGAGAGTTTATTTTCTGCTACGCCCAAATGTTCGGCCAAAAGCGTGCGCACGGCCTCGTTGGCGCGGCCCTGTTCGGCGGGTGCTTTGACCCAAATTTCAAATGTATCCGGGGCTTTTTGTACGAGCTTATTTTTTTTCTCGCCCGCGTGCACTTTTACTTTTAAGTATGTTTCCATAACAAGATTATAACTTTTTAATGCTTTTTTGTCGTCGGAAAATAAAGGGACTTGACATCGTTTTTTTTTTTGCTACATTTTATTTGACGATACAAAGGAGGTTGTATGAAAAACAAACAAGCATTTACACTTATTGAATTATTAGTGGTAGTTTTAATTATCGGCATATTGGCGGCGGTCGCCTTGCCGCAGTATCAAAAAGCGGTA
>CACZKQ010000028.1 GCA_902781765.1 uncultured Elusimicrobium sp.
GCCCAGTCGCCGCCGCCGATCACATTGCCGGCCCGCGCCGATGCCACCCACACGGGCGAATCCGGCGTGCCGAAGAACGAACGGCGGTACGAGGCGATCAGAAGCTCGTCGCATCCCTTCGAGCAGCTATAGGGATCGTAGCCGCCCATTGGCTCATTTTCCCGATAGGGGTGCGATGTTTCCCGATTCTCGTAGCATTTATCGGTCGTAATATTGACAAATGCTTTGACGCTACCGCAGACGCGGGCCGCTTCTAACACATTAAGTGTTCCCATTACATTTGTTTCATAAGTTAAAACCGGCTGGGCATACGAAAGTCGCACCAACGGTTGGGCAGCTAAATGAAAAACAATTTCGGGCTTAAAATCTTGAAAGGTTTTATTGAGTAATTCGCGGTCGCGAATATCGCCGATAACGGATTTAATACCGTCTGCCACTTGGGCCGCTTCAAATAAGCTGGGCGTGGTGTTAGGAGGCAGCGCATAACCGCAGAGGTCGGCCCCCATTTCTTTAAGCCATAAGGTAAGCCACCCCCCTTTAAAACCGGTATGTCCCGTTATTAGAACGCGTTTCCCGTGGTAGGTGTTTTGAAACATAGATTTAATCCTTCCATTGTTTCCAGGGAGCTTTGCCGGAGTACCACAAATCGGTAAGTTGTATTTTATCGCGTAACGTGTCCATTGGTTGCCAAAAACCTTCGTGTTTATAAGCATGTAATTGACCGGAAGCAGCGAGTTTTTCTAACGGTGCTTGTTCAAAAATTTCGTCCTCGCTGTCAGTAATATAATCTAGCACTTCGGGTTGGCACACAAAGAATCCGCCATTGATCCAAGCCCCATCTACTTTGGGCTTTTCCGTAAAGGAGGTAATCGTATCTGTGTGATCAATGGCCAAGGCACCAAATCGTCCGGAAGGTTTAACAGCCGTTATGGTAATTAGTTTACCGGAATCTTGGTGGCTTTTAATAAGTTTAGTCAGGTTTACGTCACTCACACCGTCCCCGTAGGTCAATAGAAAGGGTTCGTTGTTAATGTATTTTTTTGCTTTTTTAATACGACCGCCGGTCATGGTATTTTGCCCGGTATAAAGCATGGTTACATTCCAAGGTTCCTGACGTGTTTTATGGATAGTTACTTCATTGGTAACCATATTGACCGTAATATCGGAATATTGTTGATAGTAATTGACGAAATAATCTTTGATGATGTGGGATTTGTAACCGGTAAGAACTACAAAATCATTGAAGCCATAATGGGAGTAAATCTTCATGATATGCCACAAAATGGGATATCCACCAATTTCTACCATCGGTTTTGGTTTCAACGTGGTTTCTTCGCTTAAACGGGAACCCAAGCCCCCTGCTAAGATAAGAACTTTTATATGGCCTCCCTACATCTTTTTCGTTTTTACTTTTTAGTATAAAATAATAGCTCGCCGGGTGTTCTATTACCCTAGTTAGATTGTAGTAAATGTATAGCGGGAAAGCAACTTATAACACAGGATTTTCTAACGCGTAAAAACAACATTAACCGCGCATAAAAATACCCCCATTCAGAATCGAACTGAAATCCCCTGCTTAGAAGGCAGGTGCTCTATCCATTGAGCTATGGGGGCTTGTAAAAGCTATTTTAGCAAATTTTACAGGGGTTGTCATTTTTGTGATTACTCGTTTCAATCAGCCTGATCCCACAGGGCCGGATCAAGCGAAAAATGCTACAATAAGTACAGTTTATCCAAGGAGTGTTGTACATGGCAAAGAATCTTTCATTTTCCTATTCTAAAATGGGTATGTATAAAGAATGCCCACAGAAGTATAAGTTTCGCTACGTACACATGCTTCCGGAAAAACCCAAGTACTACTTCGCTTTTGGAAGTGCTTTGCACGCAGTCATGGAGTTTATTTTTGACCCCGCCAAGTTATCTTTCCCAACGCTTCCTCAGGCCCTTGAGTTTTTTGATAATGTGTGGGGTAAAACCAACTTTGAACAAAAAGGATATGCCTCAGCCGCTAAAGAATTAGAAGGCTATTATGAAGGGCGGCGGATTATTGAATCTTACTATGCTGCCAACGGAGCGAATTTTGTTCATCCGCTTTCAACGGAAATGAAAAGCACGTTAGAGATGGATGGATTAAATCTTATTAGTATTTTAGATCGGGTAGATTACTTGGGCGACGGTAAAATTAAAATCTTAGATTATAAGACGGGCAAAACGATACAACGCGAGCCGGATCAACTGTATATGTATCAAAAAGTGGTGGAAAATTCCCCCGCTGTTAAGCAGTTGGTGCTTGCCAAAGATCCGGCCGTTAAAGAAATTAAAGTGGAACAACTTAGTTTTTATCATTTACCGACCTTAAAAGAAATGAGTTTTGAGCGGGCCTCTGATAAAGAAATTTTTACGTTTTGGCAAGGAGTTTTACAAATAGCTGACAAAATTCGCGCCGGTCAATTTGAACCTACTCCGGGAGAAAATCAGTGCCGTTGGTGTGATTATCGCAATATTTGCCCCGTATTTACGGGAAGAGAATACACCGGAAGTGTTGGTTACGCCCCAAAGCCGGTAGCCGCCGACACATCAACCCTAGCTAATGGCAGTGAACCTGCAAATCCGCAAGACCAGTTAAGCGAAAAAATTGACCGGTGCGGTGCGTTAGAAGAAGAAGTAAAAAAACTTCATCAAGAAATTATTACACTATTTAAACAGAATCATTTTAAGCGGCATTTTGGTAAGAATTATCAAGCGGAACTCATAGAGAATGCTCATTTGGAGTTTACGGATAAAAATAAAGTAATTTCTTTACTACGTGAGCAAGGATTGCTTGCTAAAGTATTAGTGCCTACGCAAAGTACTATTGCACACTTGCTTGAAGATGCTTCTGTTGCGGAGGCTGTTAAAGCTCAGTTGCGTGCGCTTGCCAAACAAATAGAGCAAGAAACGCTTGTATTACATAAAACGGACGAATAGTTATGAAAGGACCTTTTATTGTTGCACTTGATTTAGGAACTTCCGGCTGCCGGGCTGCGGCAATTACTCAACAAGGAAAAATTGCCTGTGAGCAACGGGAAGAATTGTTCCCCGTTCGCGGGGTAGATGGTTCCTCTCATTACAATGCACAAACATTACTTGAGGTACAATTACGTGTACTCAATAAACTCTTAGACCAAGTAACTCCTTCCCAAGTAGCGGGCATTTCTGTTGCGTCACAACGCTCTACCGTAGTGTTGTGGAATGCTCGTACCGGTGCGGCGGTTGCCCCGGTGCTTACGTGGGAAGACGGCCGTGCAACCTAAGAAATTGGACAAGTTGTTATTTCGCAAGAAGAAGTACATCAGGTGACGGGGCTTTATAAAAATCCGTATTTTTCGGCACCGAAAATTGCTTGGTGTTTGAAAAATCTACCGGCCACGCAAGAGGCATTAGAAAATGGAGATTTATGTATCGGCCCAGTAGCTACTTATTTTATTTGGAATTTAACCCGGGGTACTGTTTTTTCTACGGACGCTTCCTTGGCCCAACGAACATTATTATTTGATATCAATACCTGGCATTGGAACGCACAGTTATGTGATGCGTTCGGTATTGCTAAATCCAGTTTACCTAGTATTGCGCCTTCCGCGCATGATTACGGAGTGTACACGTATCAAGGGGTAGATATTCCCATTTTAGGTTGTGTTGGAGATCAACAAGCGGCAGCCTATTGGTTTGGTTTAAAACCGGCGCAAAGTTGTATCAATTACGGAACAGGTGCTTTTTGGCTGTATCATGCGGGAAAAGAACCGGTATCGTTGCCGGGGATGCTCACTTCCGTATCAGCCCAAACAAAAGAAGGAAAAAACTTCTTTTTGGAAGGCCCGGTTAATGCGGCCGGGAGCATCTTTTTGTGGCTAGAAGCGCAAGGGATTTCTTGTAAGGATACAACGCTAGATAGTATATGCCAGCGCGCAAAATATCCGGTGCGGCTACTGCCGGCATTAGGCGGTTTAGGAGCCCCTTATTTTAATTTTTTAGTTAATCCAACCGTGGAGCTTTTATCTTCTCAAACCCGGAAAGCGGATTGGGTCGCCGGTGCGGCGCGCGGATTAGCACTCTTGCTAGCGGATATTGCGGTGTATTTAAAAAATAACGGTTGTCAGCTGCAAGGACCGATCATGGCCGCCGGTGGATTGTCCCGCTTTGAATATCTGCTTAATTTCCAAGCGGATGTATTACAGTTGCCTCTCTTGCTTGGAAAAGATGCTGACGCAACCGTTTTGGGTGCGGCTAAATTAGCGGCAACGCAAACAACTTGGGATACACAGCCCTGGCAAGTAGAAACGGAACGTACCGTAAACCCGCGTATTTCCCCCCAACAAGCGCAAAATCTTTATGAACAGTGGCAAGTATTTGTTCGGCGCGTAATTGAACAAACAACTAAATAGTTTTAAAAAATATCCCCGGGGATACCGGGGATATTTTTTTCAATTTTTTTAACGAGTGGTTGTTCCAGTTCTTCTCCTTACGGTATTTCTTGTTGTGGTGGTTTTTTGTTGTACCGTTTTTTGCGTCTGGACAACTTTGGTTTGCGTTTTCGTGTTAGCCGGCTTAGTTTGGGCAACTTGTGCTTGAACAGGAGCTTGTGTATTTGCGACCGGTTCGCCTAATTCTTGTGCCACACGTTGATCGATTTCTTGTTGAAGCGCTGCTTGTTTTTTGGCACGGGCAGCCTCCAGTTGTTGTTGCAATTGTTGTAATTCCGGATCATCATCTAACTGGGCAGTCCGTTCTTGATATTCTTGTTCTACTTTGGCGCGGACAGCCGCTTCTTTTTCTTCAGCCAGTTGGCGCTCTTGCGCTTCTTTTTCTGCTGCTAATTGACGGGCAACTTCTTCATCTTGCGCGAGTTCCGCTTCCAAAGAGCGTACTTCGGCCAATCGCTGAGCTTGCACTTGCAACATTTGTTGCTCGGCGGCGGCGCGTTTGACATTCAGCACATTTGCCAACGAAGAGTTGGGCAAGAATTTTTCCGTTAATGTAAAAGCATTTTCACCTTGGTTATTTGCAAGAGTTAAGTCCGCTCCTTGTTGAATAAAGAATAGTGCCATATGTTCATTTTTTGCCTTAATGGCGGCTAAAAGGGGCGTATTACCGGCAATATCCCGTTCGTTAATATCGGCTCCGGCGGTTAGTAATTTTTGAGCTGGATACGTATCATTTGCGTACGCGCTGTAAGTGATTGCGGAGCGGCCTTGTAAATCTTGAATTGCTAAATCTGTTGATTTTTGGCGTAAAAGCAGATTAAAGCAATCTTGTTGATTCTTGGCTGCCGTTAACATTAAAAGAGTTGCCCCGGACAAATCTTGGGCATTTATATCTGCTCCTAATGAAATCAGGGTGCGTAGCGCTTCTGTTTGGTTTTGTTCCGCAGCGTAGAAAATAGGCGTTCGCCCGGATTGATCCGGTAAATTGATATCGGCTTTTCCATTTTTTACTAAGGCACGTATCACTTGTGTATGTCCTTCTGCCGCAGCCGCCGCCAAGGCGCTCAGGCCGGAAACCGGGTTGCGATAATTCACATCCGCTCCGTACGTAAACAGTGCTTTTACGTTGTTAAGCAGACCTTCTTGTGCTGCATAAATAAGAGGCGCGTTCCCCGAATTATCCGGTAAATTGATGGCCGCATTATCAAATTTAATCAAGCTTTCAATTGCTTTAGGTTGGTCAAAATGTACGGCATAAAGTAAAGGAGTTTTCCCCATATCGTCTTTGACGGTTACATTAGCTCCTTTGGAAACCAAATATTCAATCACTTCCCCTTGCCCGGCGGCCGAAGCGGAAATAATAGGTGTTACACCATAGCTGGATTTATCATTTACATCGGCTTGCCCATCTTCCACCAACATTTTAATAATTTCCATATTTCCTTTTTCTGCCGCAACGGTAAGCGGTGTGATTCCGGCGTAATTTTTTTCATTTACGTCTACATGTGCATACATGAGCGTGCGAACACGGTCCGGATCACTAATTTTAATGGCCCGAATTAAAGACGTATCATAAACGTATTTTTTCGTGGCAGTTTTATAGTTACCGAGTGTAGTTCCACCTGTATATGCTTTTTGATTTGAACCAAATACCGTTCCGCGATAAATATCGCCGGACTCCTGGGTGGCTTGGGCGGCAATAGCTTCTGTAGTTGAGCGAGGTCCTGCACTGTTTTGCGCCGCATGAGCGTTTAACCCCAGAACCGTACAAGTTAATGCAAAAAAGACTATTTGTTTATTCATATTTTTCCTCCAACCCTTATATCATAGCAAACAAAACAGAAAAGTTCATAAAAAATTTTCTTTTTACCTATTATTCGTATAATTTAAAATAATTAGATAGCAACTAGTTATTTATTTTTTTAAAAAAACTTGCTTTTTCAATTTGTAGAATGTAACATAAAAGTAGATGGGTTGTATTTATTGTTTTTATCCCCCCAGAACCTTTCGATTTACCCCCCGAACGGTTCTGAACAAGCGCTGAGGAATATTTCCCCGGCGCTTTTTTGGTGCTTTTTCTATTTCGTTGTTGTTGGATTTTTTACTATTTAACAATGTTTGTCAAGCCCATTTTTGACCTCAATTTTAGACGAGAAAATTAAAAAGAATGATTTGTTTTTTTTTTTTGATATATAATATAAGTAAGGCCTTTTGGCCTGGGAGGAATTATATGTCAAATAAACAAACAAAAATGGGCTTTACGCTCATAGAATTATTAGTTGTAGTACTTATTATTGGTATTTTAGCATCTGTGGCATTACCGCAATATAAAGATGCAGTGGAAAAAAGTCGCGCCGCAAAGGTATGGCCGATATTAAAAGCCATTAACGACGCTGAGAAGGCTAAAAATCTGGCAGAGGACACAGAAGGCAAAACCTACCCTTTGACGGAGTTAGATTTAGGTTTTGATAATATAAATAATGGGGAAGGATTTAGTAGTGCTGTTCAAAGTTATATTTCAACCCCGGATTTTGATATTGGATTAGCAGTATATCCTCTTCATGACATGGGAAAAACACAAGAACCAGCGCAGGCTGTTCGTAAGACCCCTAATTCTTATGTTTTAGGCCTTAAAAATGGGAAAAAAACTTGCTCAACATATTATTCTGGTGGTGCTGATGATATATGTAAAAAATTGGTAGGGAAGACGCAAGTTGCCGAATTTAATTATCAGGCAAGCGATAATACTTGTTTGACATCCGGTAATTGTTATACAGAATAAAAACTAGTAAATTTTGCAAGAAAAAAATCCCCGGTCACATGATTGGGGATTTTTTGTTGCCCAAAAACCCTTGCGCTAGGAAAAGGTTGTTGGGTGTGAGAAAAAACTTACAGGGTAATTGCGCAAAAAACCTCCGCATATAAATACGGAGGTCTTTTATCAAATATTACTCTTATAATGCAATTGCGCTTACCGGGCAAGTACCGGCGCAGGCTCCGCACTCAATGCATTTGGAAGCGTCAATGCTTCTTTTTCCGTCTACTTCGCTAATTGCTCCCACCGGGCAATTCCCTTCACAAGCACCACAGTTAATGCATACTTCCGGATTTACTTTATAAGCCATAAATATTCTCCTCTACTTTTGGTAAAATTCTATACCTAAATTATATCAAAAATACCCTCATTGGTGCGGTTGCCGTCTAAGAAATAATCTTGCACTTGGGGAAAAATAGTGGTACAATATAAAAGTAAGGAAAAACTAACTTTTATGGAAAAAAATAATTCTCGTACCCTGTTTCAATTAAAACCTGGTAATACTGCCCAAATTAAAGAAATTCATGCAGATGCAAAAATGACGGATAAATTAGCCGCTATGGGAATCGTACGCGGCCAGTTCGTTTCGCGTAAAAAAGGCTCTAATCCGGTGGTGGTCAATGTATCGGGTACAGAGGTTGCCATTGGACGTGAAACAGCCAAAAAAATTATTGTTACTGCCAAGAAAAATACTTTTCTCTTAGCCGGGAATCCCAATGTGGGTAAAAGTCTTATTTTTTCGCGCTTAACGGGTATTGGAGTGATTTCTTCTAATTTTCCGGGTACGACGGTGGGGCTCAACTACGGTCAAACGCAATTTGACGGAGAATCATACGACATCATTGATATTCCCGGTTTGTATCGCTTGGAAGAAGAATGGCAAATGGAAGGCAAGAAGCGAAATCTATTTAAAGAGCTGGAATATGATTTTGTCGTGTGCGTGGCGGATGCCTCTCACTTAGAAAGGAATCTTTATTTTTTGTTAGAAATTTTGTCGCTTAAAAAACCCGTTATTTTGATGTTAAATAAATTTGATGCCGCCGTGAGACGTGGTATTCATATCAATGTTAAAAAACTTTCCAAAATGTTAGGAATTCCTGTTATACCGACGGTAGCTACTACCGGGGAAGGCCTTAAAGAATTGGCGGTGCAAGCTTCTAACCTAGCGCAGGGCCAGCAAGAGCCGCTCTTGCAAATTCCCCCTTCTGACGAAGGAAAATGGAAAGAAATTGGGCGGATTATTAAGGAAGTGCAAGAAGTAAAACATAAACATCCATCTTTTTGGGAGCATTTACAGGCATTTGCGACTACTCCGGCAACAGGGCTACCTCTTGCCTTTGTGGTGTTAATTATTTCTTTCTTTTTAGTGCGCTTTGTGGGTGAGAGTATTATTGGGTTTGTAGATCCCCTATACGAAAATTATTATTTCCCCTTTATGGAGCATCTGTTAGGGCCGCTTCGTGACGGACCTATTGGAATGATTCTAGTTGGCAACGGAGGCGAAAACTATTTTGGAGTACTGACGGACGGACTTAAAATTGCACTGGTAGATGTGATGTCTTATGTGCTGGCTTTTTATGCCTTGTTGGGTTTTTTAGGCGATTTAGGTTACTTGCCGCGCTTAGCGGTTTTGCTAGACGGTATTTTGCATAAACTTGGGTTACATGGTTATGGAGCATTACCGATTATGCTTGGTTTTGGTTGTAAAGTGCCGGCGGTAATGGGTGTACGCGTGCTAGAAACACGGCGCGAACGCATCATTGCGCTTGCACTGATTTTAGTGCTTGCTCCTTGTATTTCGCAGACGGCTATGATTATTTCCATTTTATCTCCCCACGGTTTAAAGTATATGCTGATCGTATTTGGGATGTTATTTGTGAACGGTATTATTGCCGGAACATTACTAAACCGTTTGATGAAAGGTGATACCCCAGAGCTTTTTATGGAAATCCCTTCGTGGCAAATTCCACAATGGCGGCCGCTCTTACGCAAATTGTGGATTCGCATGAAGGAGTATTTGTGTGATGCCCTGCCACTTATTTTATTGGGCGTACTATTTGTAGACTTAATGGAAATGTCGGGGCTGACGGGTTTAATTACCAAATTGTCACGTTATCCGGTGGAATATATTTTGGGACTTCCGGGCGAAACGACTCCGCTGCTTATTTTAGGTTTCTTACGCAAAGATATTTCAATTGCGTTATTAGAGCCGTTTAACTTAACTCCTCAGGCGCTTGTTGTGGCGTGTGTCTTTATGAGTATGTACCTTCCTTGCGTGGCTACGTTCTTCGTGATGCTACGCGAAAGCGGATGGAAAGATACACTTAAAATAATCGGTTTGACCTTGTGTCTAGCAACTACTTCAGCTTGTGTATTGCGGTTAATATTATTGTAGGTAGGTTGCTATAAAGCCGGAACATAACTGTTTTCCGCACGTATCCTTTGCAAAACACCCTTTTCGCATTGGCGGCATCTGTAGCGTGTATAGTATATGTAGATGTCTATGCCTGTGGACTGCGAGCAGATTCGGTATAATTGCTACTAGGGCATTACGCTTGCTTTTACTTGCTATTATGGCTCCCCACGCGGCCTACATCTACCGGGACCGGAATTTCTACCCCCAATGGGCCTTCAAAATACATGGTTCCTGTTAAATGATAATCCAGTGTGCCGCTTCCCATAGAAAGTAGTCCAATGAGTTTACTACTAACGGCACTTAGCGGTACGCTCACTTTGGCTTTGGTCTGTTTCGTAGAATTGGGTTCAATGTGAATATCTTTTAAAGTAACGTCTGCCATGGGATCATCATTGACGGTTAATTTTCCCACAAAACGCTTTAAAGAGGCAGTTTCCGTGCGGCTGGGATTGGTAATAGAAATCACAATATCAAAACCAAGAGAAGTTAAATTGTAATCCGTTAAATTCACACTGGTAAGTGCAAATTTGCAGTTGGTTAAGTTTTGTGCTTGTTGCATGCTGGAACACCCAACAAAAAGAAAAGCGGCAATAAATAGATAGACTAATTTTTTCATAGTTCCCTCCAAGAGCATTACGTTAATATTGTATAATAAAAAAAACAACTTAGGGAGAAATTTTTATGAATGATATTCAGCAGAAAATTTACAACCGTTTTGTACAATATGTTTCTGTAGAAACTACCAGCGACCCAACCAGTAAAGCCGTTCCATCTACGCCGTCGCAAATTTCATTTGCACACCGGCTTGCCAGCGAAATGAAAAAGGTTGGGTTTACCGAAGTAGAAGTAGATGAATACGGTTTTGCCACAGGATTATTGCCGACCAATACAGACAAAAAAGCCCCGGTAATCGGTTTTTTTGCGCATATGGATACCGTTTGCGATTATAACGGAAAAGATATTCACCCTATTTTACATCCTAATTATGATGGCGGCACTTTAACGATTAACGCGGATAAAAAAATGTTTTTGTCCCCCCAAACTGCTCCTAATTTGAAACTTTGTTTGGGAGATGATATCGTTACGGCCGATGGCACGACGCTGCTTGGCGGAGATGATAAAATCGGTATTGCAGTGATTATGACGCTGGCCGAATACTTAACGGCACACCCCGAAATTAAACATGGACCAATTAAAGCCGCTTTTACGATTGATGAAGAAATTGGGACCGGAATTGGTTATTTTGATGTGGAGCGGTTTGCGGCTGATTTTGCTTACACGATTGACGGCGCGAATCTGGGTGAAATTGACTGCGGAAATTTTAATGCTGATTCTGTTACTATCCGTATTACCGGTAAATCGTGCCACCCCGGTTCGGCCAAAGGATTTATGGCTAATCCTGTTCGTATTGCGGCGGATATTATTTCTTCTTGGCCGGAGGATAAATTGCCGGAAACAACCGATGGCGAGGACGGTTTTATTTTGTTTAAAGATATTACCGGCGGTTTAGAAAAAGCTGAAGTGCAAGGAATTGTGCGTGAACATGATTTAACTAAATTTGAACAATTCAAAAAAATGCTAACAGAGCTGGTCGAACAAAAACGTGCAAAATATCCGGCTGCCAAAATTGAGCTGGAATTTAAAGAACAATATCGCAATATGCGCGAAATTTTAAAAGAGAAACCGCAGGCTATGGAATTACTGGAAAAAGCCTTGCAAGAAAACCATGTGTCTTACCGATTAACGCAAGCTCGCGGCGGTACAGACGGCTCGCAACTATCTTTGCGTGGGTTACCTACCCCGAATATTTTTGCCGGTTATGAAAACCCGCATGGGCCGTACGAATGGCTTAGTTTAGCGTGGGTGGAGAAGACTTTTCATATTTTGGAGAGCATTGCGAAAAATGCAATAAAATAACCTGAAGTTCCCTAAAAAATCGCTGAGATTCTTATGTAATCCCGGCGATTTTTTGCCAAAGTAATTGATGAGATAAGAAATCATATATGTACATTTAGATTATTTATACATAAAAAACCCCCAACGCTTGTAAGTTGGGGGTTCTTTTACTGAGATTATTTTTATTGGATTTCCACTGGAGTTGTTGCAAAATTTGCACCG
>CACZKQ010000029.1 GCA_902781765.1 uncultured Elusimicrobium sp.
GTAAGGCCAGGCCCAGAAGGTCCTATACATTCGCTTTGGAGGGACAAAAAATGCACCCTTGCGGGTGCATTTTTGCATATCGTTTATTTGAGCAAGGCTTTTTCCGCCGCGTGGTAAATGTCATGCAGGTGTTGGAACATGAGTCCTTCGCCAAAGTGCGGTTCCCATTTCAGCTGGTACAGCTCGTCGCTGATGGCAAAGGCCGCCGCGGCTTTTACTTTTTTCTGCGCGCAGATGGCAAAGAAGGCGGAGGCTTCCATCTCTACGGTCAGAATATTTTTCTTTTGGTAGAAGGCGACTTCGCGGGCGGTTTCCCTAAAGATGGCGTCGGTCGTCCAAGTAGGGCCGGTGTGGTGGTCCAGGCCGGCCTATTACTTCAGTCCATTTTAACTCTAATTCCCGCGCGGTTAAACGTGTATAGTTTTGCATATTCTCTCCTATACACATTCACGCTTCTTCTGACCCTAAAAGTCAAGTACAACAACATAAAAGGAATATAAGTTCGATTCCTGTTGGGCGCACTTTTAAGAAAAAACCCGTTCTGAAAAAGAGCGGGTATTTTTTTATCATTTCTCGACGACAAATCCCCAATTTTTACTCACTTTCCTAAAACCCGAAAAATCGCTCAATTTTGGACACATTTGGCAGAGTTTTGGACACTATAATTTCGCTATTTTCTCGACGATGATTTATATTTTCGGAAGCAAAAGTATGTCACAATAATGGCACAAAATAGCGCAAAAATATAAAGTTCGATGCGGAAAGTAGGAACTTATACATTTTGGGGTTCTCGACGAGAAACTATAAAAATTGAGCAAAATTAGCAAAAAGAACTATGAAAGTAGTGGACACAGTATGGACACTATAACACTAAAAAGTTCTATGCCTAATATAATATCGAACCGCCCTTTTTATAGTGACCATTCTACATACTTATGGACACTATATTGGATGGAATGTTCTATAATAAAAGTATGAAAAATATACCGAACCCCAATAAAGCGTTCCCCAACGAGAAACTCCCCGACCTTTGCTATATTAAAAATGTAGTAAAGAACCCGAATATCATTATCGGCGACTATACCTACTATTACGGCGACGAGGCCGACCAATTTGAAAAACACGTAACCCACCACTATCCGTTTATCGGCGATAAACTGATTATTGGCAAATTCTGCGCAATTGCCCAAGGTGTGGAATTTGTAATGAACGGCGCCAATCACCGCATGAACTGCACAACTACGTATCCGTTCTATATCATGGGCGGAGATTGGGGAAATGCACTAGCTCCCGTAACAAAAGAACTTCCCTTAAAGGGCGATACTGTTGTTGGCAATGATGTGTGGATTGGGCAAAACTCCACAATACTCCCAGGCGTGCATATTGGCGATGGGGCGATTATCGGTCTAAACAGCGTGGTAACTAGAGACGTGCCACCTTACACCATTGTGGCCGGAAACCCTGCTAAAGCCGTCAGAAAACGCTTTGATGATGAATTGATTGACCTGCTACTCAAACTTAAATGGTGGGACAAGAGCATAGAAGAAATCAATGCACTTATTCCGCTTCTCTCTTGTAGTGATTTAGCCAAAGTAAAGCAAGAAATTAAAGCCCTTGTGCATTAAAGCCACCCCGCCTACTTTTGGACACTATATTTTGGTTAACTTTGACAACTTATGTATCCAAAGCTATACAAACGCTCGGCAGAAAAATGGCAGAAAGTAATTCTGCCATATCTTGGCAACATAACTTTTTTCTACTAAAATTCTTTCTGCCATTTTACATACTTTTTGGCAGAAAGCTACTTGTCCCCACGCTCTTTAAGTATGTCTATTATTTGGTTACATTCTTCGATGTCTTCTTTGTCTGCAATCGTTAATTCTACTTCATCTATTTCCGGCAATTTGACTTCTTTCCGAGGCGGAACATAGTCTTCTGGTTCATCTCCAACCACACATTCTCCAATAGTTCCCCTTTGTTCCTCAATGGCTTGGCGCAGTCTCGCGTATTCTATGGTCTTATTGATGTTTTCCTTTACGATATCAATTGCTGTCTTCCCTTCGGTATTTTTGATATTTACATCCGTAGCAGGGGCCTGCCGCAAAAGTGTCAGTATTTTCTTTTTATCTTTAATACGGATACCACCAATTAAGCGCATCAGGGCAGTATATCCCTTATTATCTTTAGCGTTCACATTTATCCCGCGATTTATGAACAGCTCAATTAGAGGTGTGTTCGGAGAAAAGGCAAATCCACTATCCCCCATTGGATCAAGAATGTTGTGAAGTAGAAGATTGTTGCCACGATAATCTTGAGCATTAATATCTGCCCCCACAGAGAGTAAATAGTCCGCCATTGCAGTATCTTTACAGTAAAAGAGTGGAGTCCAGCCAAGCAAATCCCTTTTATTTACATCTGCTCCATCTTCCACAAGAGCTTTTACAATTTCTAAAGTGCAATGGAGACAGGCATACATTAAAGGTGTCTTGCCGTACGGATCGAGCTCATTTATATCAATCTGCTTACATCCTTCTCTTATCAGATTTAGATTATTTTCTCGTAGTCCCTGATAGAGTGGGGTTGTCATTGGTCTGTTATAATCAATTGCCCCTATTGTATTCCAATGGCGGATATTCTCTATATCCCTGTAAAACATGGGAGAATGGTTTACAGCGGTCTCAAAGTTGTACATGTGCTCTAAATATCTTGAAACATCGTTGCTAATGAGCTCTTTCATGTCTAAAACTACTTCATCGATACCAATTTCCTTGCTAATTATCTTGGCTTTCTCATAGTCCTTGGCCCACGTCTCAAGCAGTGCGAGGTATTTGTGTTGTTCCAAGGCGTATCTACACCCTTGGCATTGGCAACGGCCATAGGTTTCGTAGCGGGATTTGATGCACTTCTTCTCAACTTCACGCAGTTTGTTAATGGTTTCTTTGATATCGGTTTCCATGTGGTTAGCCCTAAAACTTGAAGATTTAACTTTATTTTAGCAGATATGGAGTAATAAAACCGCCCCATTGCTAGGAGCGAGTGTGTAAGGGTTAGCTAAACTTATTTTCTTTTCTTTTTTATCTTTTTCCCAAATCTTGAGTTACAAGAACGGCACATTAATTGCGCGTTAGCAAGATCGGTTTTGCCACCACGTGTATGAGCGTAAACATGATCAACGGTAAAATCGTTCCAGTTTAGCACCTTTCCGCATTCGGCACACTTCTTCTCTCTCGAGGAATGCCATAAAATACGTCTTTGCTCTTCCGTATAAAATCTAAGAGAATCTTTTGCCGAAAAAAGGCCTTTTATGACTTCTCTGAGTATGTTTTCTCTTGCTACTCTATTTTTTCTGGAATCGGTATGCCCCTGTACGGTGTCCCAGTAAGCTTTTACATTGGGCCCGAAGGCTTGCCGATTTATATTAAGGTCGGATAAGCGGTCTACCTGAGATGCGAATTTCTCCAAAAGATGGGCGGCTACAGCATTTGTCTTCTTGTCCTCAAAGACGGTATCTTCTTGCTGTAATGACCATAATAGCATCATTAATGTGTAGAAATCCGAACGCTTGCGGAATCGGGTTGTACGCAAATCAGGAAGGATCTTAACAGCCAACTTGAGTAAACTATTTACTGTGCGGATTATTCCGTCGATTTCTCGTTTATTTGTGGCTGGACTGGCAATAATGGTCTCAATTTGTCTTTTCCCATCCAAAATGCGTGCCGCTTGTATACTGGCCATTAGCTCACAAACTAATTCCACATGTTTCATTCTGAGGATATCATTGTCGGTCAGAATCTTATGTGAAAGGAAGAATGGGCGTTTTGCATGTGCCAATTTGGTTGCTTGCTCCAAGAAATAGTTATCTTTAAAGAACCTCGCTTGGATAACTTCTTGGCGAGACAAACGCACTCCGGTCGTATTAATGCGGACAAATAGATCTACTAGTTCTGAAAATGACGCTTCTTTAATCGTAATACAGGGGATTTGGTATCTTTTTATAGCATCTTCTACTAAACGTTTGTGGATTTTTTTTAAGTCTTGGTAGGTATATTTTTGACTATGTTCTTCCTGTGGCAGAGAAACCTTTAGAGGGCGGGTATGAGCGGGCCGTTTCTTAACTCCAAAGAAGTAAAAAATGGACTCTATTCTCTGTTTCCCATCTAATACAATTCTGTTCCCGTTTTTTTCCTCTGCAATAAATATGGCAGGGAATGGATACCCTTGGAAAATCGTTTCTATAAGCTTCTCTCTAGCGGAGCGGCCCCATACAGAGTCCCTTTGGAATACAGGGGTTAGATTTAATTTTCTATCAGCATTCCATCTGATTAGTTTGCTAATGGTAATATAATTCGGTTCGTATTTCATAATCTAAACCTTTTAATTATTGTTTTCTTCAAAGTTTTCTACTTGCTTCATTACCTTTCTAAAAACTTCCGGACTGTATTGCGGCGGATATCCGTTTTTAATAAGGCACACTTTAATATCATATTTAAGCTGATCGCGGACATTTTGGTTATTAAGCCAATTTGTGAAGGATGATTTGGTATCAATAATCTCTTTTACCTTTTTAGCGAGATTTTTACATTTGTCATTAATTACCACCCCATTAACTTCTTTATCCGTGCCATACTCAAAATTATGCTCATCACGTAAAGAAATTAAAATATCATAGAACGCTTTTTCCTCGAAGGATAGCCCGATTTTTCGGAAACTTTCTTTGCTTAAGTTCATTTCTTTCAAAATAGCAAGTGCCTGTTCAGTCGCATTTTTAATAACTGCTTCTGATGCTTCTTCTTGGGTTTCTCCGGCCTCTTCCAAGGATAAGTGTTTGCGGCGTTCGTGGTATTCCGCAATCGTTTTCTCTAACATGTCTTGGAATTTCTTTGCCTCTACCTGGTTAGTTCTGCCATATTCTTTAATCTGCCGCTTGAGCATTTTTATGAGCATTTCTAGCCGACATGCAGGTAGTTTAACATCCGACAATTTCTCAAAGAATTCTGCGCTAAAAATGTCCTCTTGTTCGCCACTAGCAAGGATACTCTCTACTTTGTTGTATTTGAGAGCTTCCTCGATCATTTTGGCTACATTCCGGTTCATCACATCTGTATCAATTTCTGTGGTTCCACCTATCTTTCGTACGAAACCCGCTATTGCCATAAAGCATTGAGCCAAAGCGGATTCCTCCTCTCCTAGGCCACCGGATGGTTGGCAAATATCAAAAGCGGCTCTCATCCTCTTTACATTGTTTAGGAAATACGTCTTAAAAGAAACCTTGCGGACCTTCTTGCCGCCTTTCTGCTCAATGTTTAACGCTTGTGTAGAAGCAAATACATATTCTGCGGCCTTGGATAAGAGTTGATAGCGTTCTAATGGATCGCAATCGGGATTTAAGAATGGCCGTAAATCATAGTCCTTAAATAATCTTTTAAGGATTTCCAACTGCCCTCTAAATATAGCGGTTGCTTGGGCCACATCGTCTTCGGTAGGTGCAACAGACGTATCGCCACCATAAATCTTCATAGCTTCACGCATGTTTTCCCGAATACCGATATAATCCACAATCATACCGTAGTCCTTTCCAGGGTATTTGCGATTAACACGGCTGATCGTTTGGATAAGCATGTGTTTCTTTAAAGGTTTATCGTTATACATGTAGGTAAGTGCAGGAACGTCAAATCCTGTAATCCACATATCTACGACGATAACTATGCGGAAATTGGACTTATCTTGCTTAAATGCCGCATCCAAAGTTTCGGAACGTTTATCATTTGCGGCTCCACCAAGATAGTTATACATTTCGGCTTCGTCATCTTTACCTACGCTTGATACCATGGCAATAAACGGCATGGGTTTTAATTGGCGCAATTCTTCTTGCGTTACCTTGCATCCATCTGGAGTTTTCTTCTCTACAAACCATTCCGGATATTTGGCTTGGAATTTTTTTAGAATGGAATAAGCAATTTGCCTACTGGAGCAGACAATCATTGCCTTTTGCACTCTATCAGGGTCCTCATTACAGGCGGCTACATAGTGGTCATGAATATCCGTTGCCAAACGTGCCAAACGGTCAGAATCACCCAAAATAACTTCCATGGAGCTCATAGCACGCTTGCTGGCTTCTATATCATCAGCAGTTGCCCCATCTTCCGCACATTTTTTGTAATAGGCCTCAATCTCTTTTACCTTCTCTTTGTTCAAAAGCACTTTGGCAATACGGGGATGATACTTAATATCCACCGTTAAACCGTCTGCCACAGATTGGTCCATAGTGTAGCGGTCAATTTCTTCCCCAAAGGTCTGATACGTTTCCGCAATAGGAGTACCTGTAAAGCCCACGAATGTTGCGTTTGGGAATGCTTCCTTGAGCACTTTGGCATAGGGTTTAGATACTAAGGCACGCATGTTTTCATCTACGTCTTTGCTAAATTGGATTTTTTTAGAGTGTTCTAGCTGTGTGCGGTGCGCTTCATCAGAGAAACAAATAATGTTTGCTCTGTCGTTAATAAGCCCAATTTTATCATCGCCTCTGTCGCAAAATTTTTGAATAGTGCAGATGTAAAAGCCACCACTTTTCCTTGCACCGAGTTCTTCTCTTAACTTGTTGCGGCTAGGAACTACGGACACTTTACCAAGATTTAGAAATTCTTCACTCTTTGTGAATAGTTTAGCACCCTGTTTTTGGAGTTCCTCACGGTCAACAATCATCACGATAGTGGGCGACCCAATTTGTGGAACATCCGTGCAACGTAAGGCCAATTGTCTGGCCAAAAATGCCATTGTATACGTCTTTCCGCATCCGGTAGCTCCGAAATAGGTACCACCTTTACCGCTTTTGGATACGATGGATTTAACGATACTCTGTTTTAAGAGACGTGTAGCGAAAAATTGTGGATATCTGCAGACAATTTCCACCTCATCGCTATCGTACTGGCTATCTTGAAAATAAATGTAATCACGGAATATCTCTAAAAATCGCTCCGGAGCATAAACCCCTTGAATCATGGTTTTGGTTTCTTCAAAAGGGAGTGTGGATATTTTGTCTCCGTTATTTACTCTGCGCCATGCGTAAAAGTGCTCATACTTCGTCCTGACCGTCCCTAAACGGGTTTTTACCCCATCAGAAATACAAGCAAGTGGACAATAGTGCAGCAGATGTGGAATATCACGCCAGTAGCGTTTGGTTATTTGTTCCCAAGCGTCATGCACGGTAGCATTGGCATCTGCAGGGTTTTTTAGCTCAATAACGCACAAGGGGATCCCGTTTACAAATAAAATAATGTCAGGCCTGCGGGTTTCTTTCTTGCCATTATTAATGTATTCTATGGTAAACTGGTTAACGGCTTTGAAAATATTATTGCTAGGGTTCTCAAAATCTATGAGCGATACCATCTTAGCGGTGCTATTTTTGCGTGTAAACTGTATCCCGTTTACCATCCATCCATAGACCTTGTGTAATGTGGCAAAATCACTCTCTGCCCCTGCTAAGCGAACGGTATCTACTAACTGTCCAACCTCGTCTTTATCTAACTCCGGATTGGTTTTGCTTAAAAACTGTGCGAGGTCATCTTTGCATAATACTTCGCTAAGGTAGGTGCGCTGAATATCGTTTCCAGCAACATACTGCCACCCAACGCTCTCTAAAAAGGCAAGGAAAGCATATTCGTACTCGGATTCACAGTAGTGTCCATTAAATTCCTGCAACTTAGCCATGTGCTTCCTCCTGCTTTGCCTCTTCCAAGGACCCTTTTATGAGAATAGGACAGATATCTTTTAACTGGGTTTTTAATCTTTCGTTAATATCGGTTCTTGCTTGATAAGCTGTAAAAATATCCACGATACTTTGCTGTGTGGAAATATCAGGGAAAGGAATAGATATTTCACACATATCCTCAAAACTAAAAATATCTCTTGTAGTGCCGAAAGAAATAAATCCTGCATATCGTTGTGTCTCTGCCCTGTTCATCCACAAAAGCAAATACTTGGGTAGAAGTTTCTTTTTATTACTTACTTCAAACACTTGGTATGAATTTGAAACAACACAATCCGGTCCTTCTCTATAAGCGATTGGCAATTTAGTATTGTGCGCTTTCATTACTTTGTTAAATGCGAACTGTCCGGTACGAACAATACTTCCATTTTCCACATCTTCAGCAACTCTTTTCGGATCGGTAAAAACATGGTCCACATTTACACCCTGGAATAATGTTACTTCATTATTCTCATTCTTTTCGTTACATTGTCTAATGTAAGGACCAATTTTTTCGCAAGTTGTTTCCCGTCTTAAATTCTCAATATAGGCATCGCAGGTAAGTTTCAAATCGTCTAATCCGCGCTCATAACTTTTTTGGTTAGCAAGCATGGCCTTATAGACATCCACATACTTTTGTTGAATTAGCAAGGACGGAAGCTCAATGTCAATATCGCACATACTCTCCCATACAAACATTTCCGTAGCACTTCCCCACGAATGGAATCTCACGTAGCGATCAAATTCCGGACGATTAAATAATATAAATAAATATTCGTTTAAAAGAATATCCTTTCTCGTAATCTTAAAAACAATGTAATCATTGGTAAGTATAATAGCTTTGCCAGTATTATTCAACGTAATGGCAAATTTATCTCCCATCCTCGTTGTTCGACGATTAAATACAAATTCATTGGGGTATACCACCTTAAAATCGTCCAACGAGCGATTAAGCAAATCTGCTTTAGTAGGCATTAATTCTTTTGTATTTGATATACCGCGAACATCCTCTTCGGAAAATAATCCTTCCGAATTACGAATATCGCAATACTCTATCAATTCACCAAGTTTATACTTAGTCAATGCCATAGCCAATACCCTTAAAGGCCTCTTCCAACATCTGCTGGGATTTCTTTTCTTGCTTTACAATGTCTTTCATTTCCGCTTGGATACGGGCCATTTCCTTCTTGTAATCAATATCCAAGTCGTGATCCACAAATTCTATATACTTGCTAGGTGTTAATGCCCACCCTTTTTCTTCAATCTCTGCAATACCTACACTCCGGTAAAGCTCCGGCACTTCATATTTTTTCCCATTTGTGCCTTCGCTCTGCCATTTGTGGTAAATCTCTGCGGCTTTTTCTATCTGCTCGGTGGTCAAGCGCACTTTCTTTTTATTTTCGTTCTTAACGGGGTTTTCTGTCCAAGTACGCAAGTCCATAAATAAAATCTCATTCTCACGATTGCGGAGCGTGCGACCATGATACTTACCGCCTTTTTTGTTTTGGTTTAATATCCAAAGCGTTACACTAATGTCCGTTGTAATAAATAATTCTCTTGGAAGAACGACTATGGCTTCCACTTTGTCATTTTGGATGAGTCTGCGGCGGATTTCTACGGTATCGCTATCGTTTAATGCCCCGTTAGCGAGTAAAAACCCTGCCACCCCGTTTTCCGGTCTCAAGTGCGAGAGCATGTGCAAAATCCAAGCGTAGTTCGCATTGCTGTCCGGCGGCGTCACATAATCGGCCCAACGAGCATCCGTTTTTAAATTGTCATCATACCACCCTTTCAAGTTAAAAGGTGGGTTTGCCATGATGTAGTTAAAGTGAAGCCCTTTGTGCTGATCGTTTGTAAAACTGGAATCATACGTCTCACCAAGGTTATGGCTAATACCGCGCAAAGCCAAGTTCATCTTTGCCAGGCGATAAGTAGCGGCATCTTTTTCTTGGCCATATACACTAATGCGGTCTATGTTGCCTTGTTTGGACTTAACTAAATCGGCACTTTGGATAAACATACCGCCGGAACCACAGCAGGGGTCATACAATGTTCCATCATAGGGCTCAATCATGGTGGCGATTAACTGCACCACATCATGCGGCGTATAATACTCACCTTCTTCCTTGGTAGCGTTTACAGCAAACTCTTTTAAGAAATACTCATACACTCTGCCAATCAGGTCTTTTTCTTCGCCGAATGCTTTGTGACTTATCTTGTTTATTTCATCCACCAATTTTTTAATATCGTTAGCGGCAAGGGCGCGGGTCATAAAGGTGCCTTCTACAAAGCACCCCTTCAATTGTTTAGAGCTAGTAGCAATGCTGTGTAAAGCGGTATCTAAAGCCACATTTAAGCCAGGAGCAGGGGTATTGATAATCTTAGACCATCGGGCATCAGGTGGTAAATTGTAGGTTCCGCCAGTAAGAGTAGGGTCTTCAAAGAAAGCGGCTCGGATATTTTCGTCATCCGGATCCAAACCTTCTGCGGTTAGTTTTTGACGCAATTTTTCAATACCCTCTTCGTATTTCTCGCCAATGAAGCGTAAGAATACAAGGGTAAGCATCATATCGCGTTTTTCGAAGAAGGAACCGGAATTTCTTGCGGCACGCAGAATATCTCTGCAGTTAAAAAGAATATTGTCTAAATTGATAACCTTTTCGGCTTTTTTCTTTGCCATTGCTACAATCTCCCTGCTAGAAGTACTTACCCATATTCTAACAATTTTGCCCTATTTATAGTATAGCAATCCCTAGCGACGATATGTTGTCGCCATGAGAAGTCCTATCGAAGGGGAAAAGGAGCTGTCTCGGTATATCTTGAATAGATTAGATAAACACAATTAATTGTGGGGTAATAAGATGTTTTATTCAAACAACGAAGGATTGTGCATTGTCTTTAGACTTTTAACCTTGCGTTCCGTAATTTTATCAGTTTCTTCAATGTTCCCCACTAGCATGGGTGAATTTACATCATATTGTTTTGAAAAAGTGCATACGCTTTTTGGATTAAAATTTGCATAACAATACTTGCAACCATGACGGCAAGTGTTATATTGCCCTATATCGATACTTTCCACGCATCCACACACATCCCGCTGATTTTTATCTTTTTTGGCAGAGATAGGGTTTTTAATTGTTTTTGAAATTAATTGGGGATCTATACAACAACCGTGTTTAATACCATATTTATCTAAGTTTATAGTCTCCGCACAAGTTTTAATTTCCATATTGTAATCGCGAGCAATTTCTGCCAAATTTTGAGCTAATAAATCCATTTCTTGTATTGTTGGCGTTACAATATGGATTCCTCTAAGATTTTCTTTTGTTTTATCATACAAATCAATAAAGCTGAATACACACTGCTCAGTATATGCATGCAATTGCTCTGCAATGTTTTTGAATTGGTCTATATGCCACCCAAGGGAGTATTTATCAGTGATTAAGATAGGGTCATAGCGCCATATAATTTTTCCTTTCCCGATCTTATTGGATAAATTTCGAAACACCTTAATTTTATCTTGTAATTTGCAAGTAACTGGTTCTATATCTTTATCATAAGCATTGAGTGTGTATTGAAAATAAAAAGAATATTTCTTAGAGATTTCGTCTATGTCAGCCAATAAGGGTTCGGCGTTTTTGGTCCAAAATACAATGCAATCTACAACTTTGGGATCTAAAGAAATTTTGCTCACTTGGTGATAATTCATAGGATTTCGTACCATTACAAACCCTTCCCGGATTCTATTCATAAACCATTGCGCATAAAAGGCCGGAATATCTGTTCGGCGACTAACACTTAAAATCATATTAATTACCTCTCTTTTTGAATATAGCACAAGCAAACCAATGATTTTCCTTGGCATATCGTAGTTTCTTATCT
>CACZKQ010000030.1 GCA_902781765.1 uncultured Elusimicrobium sp.
GGATTAGAAAAAAAAAAAAAAAAAAAAAAATGCTTAGTCAAGAGGTATTTTAAAAAGCTTTAATAACTAGTCTTGCAATAAATTCATAATATCTTTGTATTCCTTGTACTACCCAAACTAAATTTGTGAAAGTGCACAGACAACAATTAACGCACGCCCGGAAAGTCCGTCCTGATGGGAAAATTGAGTGTATCCGCCCCCATCTTCTAATCGGGAGAAAGAACGCGCCCCGGCAACAGAAAATTCTACCCAGTTACGACGCGTGGAAGACACAACTGTTTTTTCGCCGGCGTGATAAGTTTGGGCTTGTAAAGGGAGAGCAGCAAAAAAACTAATAAAAAATAAAACTTGCAATTTTTTCATATCTTTATTTTAGCGAGATATGAAAGATGAAAAAATATGCTGTTTTAATTAGAAACAACAACGGCACAAACGTAAGCTTGTGCCGTTGTACCTGTCTACTAAATTTAACAGTGCGTTTTACTTCGTTACTTTTTGCAAGGCTTCCCGATATTCATCTGCAAGCGTCGGTTTAAAACCTTCCCATTCTTTAATAGCACGGTGTTTTTTATCAAATACAACCGCGTGCGGCAAACCATTAACTCCTAAACTTTGGGCCACGTCCGCGCCGTCATACAGTGCCTTTACGGTCAGTCCATGTTCTTTCGCCACAATTTTAACATCTTCGGCATCATTATCCATAAAAACACCCACAATTTCCACTTCATCCCCAAATTCATTTGCCATCGCGGTTACAGCCGGCATCGTCATTTGGCAATACGGACACCAAGACCCCATAAATACCACAAATACCGGTTTTCCTTTGTAATTGGCCGAGGACCACACCGTTTCTTCCCCCACGACGGGCAATTCCACTTCTCCTAATGTCGGCACCGGAGGAATTGGTTTAAAACAGGCCGCTAAGCCAAATGCTAATGCAATTGCTACAATCAGTTTTTTCATATATACTCCTTTTCCCGATAAAATCTGCCCCGAAGAGCTCCGTATATGATAGAATACAAAAGATGAGGAAAATAATCAATTCCTTAAGCCGCACGTTGGGAGAACGGGTAGACATTTTAATCATGCCGCGCCTGGGTTCTTCTTATAAAGTAAAGGTACGCATTATTACTTTAGTACTTTTAGGTGTTCTTTGGTTGATTATTACGCTAGGCAGTTTATTCTTTTTCGTACGCGGATATGATTACCATATTACCAAGGCCGACAACCAACTCATGCGTTTAAAAATGCGTTTGATTGCAGACGAGCTGGAACGCGGACGGCACTATTTGGAACTAACGCACGATACCGATAAACAAATGAGGCAAATGTTGGGAATGTCCGGCGGGAAATTTATCAACTTGCCAAAAGACTGGAAAACGGAAAAAGAGAAAGAAGACAAATTGGCACAAAATTTATTTAGTAAAGATTTGAAAGATTTATCTACCCAGGATTTCGAATCTTATATTGATGTTATTGAAAATCAAGCGAAAATGCGTTTGTCCAGTTTCCAGGAAATTGCTTGGTATTATGCCAATCGGCGCGAAGGATTTCACTCTACTCCGTCCATTCGCCCTTCGTCCGCGCCGATTAGTTCAGGATTTGGCTACCGGTTAGATCCGTTTGGAAAACGCTCTTCCAAACGACACAACGGCATTGATTTTGCAGGGAAACCCGATAGCCCTATTGTCGTTACGGCAGATGGAGTTGTCCGTCACGCAGGTTGGGTTCCCAGTTATGGTCAAGCGATCTTAGTGGATCATGGTTTTGGTTATTCTACCCTCTACGCTCATACCACGCAAATTCAGGTAAAGGCGGGAGATGTAGTCAAACGGGGCGACAAAATTGCTACAATGGGTTCTAGTGGCCGTTCTACCGGCACCCATTTGCATTATGAAGTGTGGAAGGACGGACAAGCCGTCAATCCGCGCAATTACTTTAAATAATTTTTAGGAGGAAGTATGGGATTTTTAAAGAAAGACTCTGATTTCGCTTCCGGTGAACATTATTCTGTCGTTAGTGCAGAATGTTATTTTCAAGGTACGCTTAGCGTGCAAGGTTCTTTGCGCGTAGACGGTACGCTGGAAGGGAGCGTGGATAATGCACGCCATGTAGTGGTAGGAACCGATGGAAAAATTGTCGGTGATGTAAGTGCACAAATTGTTGTATGCGGTGGAATTATTGAAGGAAATGTTTGTGCCGAGATGTTAGAAATTTTAGCCCAAGCCTCCATTAAAGGGGATATCCGTGCTAAAAAAATGATCGTGGAAGAAGGCGGCCGGATAGACGGTCAGTGCCAAATCGGTGAACCGACCGAACAAAGTGCCGCTGAGTCCAAAAACTAAGGAGCTTACTCAACTTATGATTTCGTTTCTAATTAAACACAAAAAAATTATTCTTATTATTACGCTTGCTTTCTTTTTAGGAAGTATTGTTTATTTGGGGGCCAATGCCTATAGCAAAAGCGGTGGGTCTCAAGTGGCTGCCAAGGTTGGGTCACAGGAAATTACAAACCGCACGTTATTTCGCGTAACGGAAGATCAAGCCCGCATGCTACGTAATCAAGGATTAGATTTAGATGAAAATACACTCAAATTTTTACGCCAACAAATGCTAGCCGCCCTTATCAGCGAGGAGGTACTCAACCAAGCCGCCAAAAATGCAGATATAGCAGTTGCCGATTACGAAATTGCCTATGATATTCGTCAATCTCCCTTATTTAACCAGGGCGGCACATTCAATAAAACCGCCTACGAAAACAACATTCGCCGCGCAACCAACATGTCCCCGGCCGAATTTGAAGAGCAACTGCGCCGCGGCAAATTATCTAATCGGTTCCGTTCGGTGCTTTACTCGTACTATAAACTAACTCCGGCCGAAATTAAACATGCTTACCAAGCGCAGCATGGCACGTTAAAAGATTTTGAGCAAAACAAAAAAGATTTTGCCAGTCAACTTCTTGATACAAAAATGGAAACTGCCCAACAAGCTTTCTTTGACCGTTTCAATCAAGATGTGGCCATCCAAACCTACTTACAGGATTAGTTATGTCAAATGAAGTACTCATTGTAGGTTCTGTTGCTTTTGACTCCATTGATAACGCCAACGGAAGCGTTAAACGCGTGCTAGGCGGTGCGGCAAGCTATGCTTCTATTTGTGCAAGCTATTTTGCACAACCGTCTGTTGTGGCGGTGGTAGGTACTGATTTTACAGACGAAGACCGCGCGCCTTTTATTAAACGAGGAGTGGATCTCTCCGGCTTAGAAGTAAAAAAAGGAAAGACTTTCCACTGGGGCGGCAGTTACGATAAAGATTTTAATACAGCCGTAACTAAGTTCACAGATCTAAACGTGTTTCAAGATTTTAACCCAACCTTATCCCCCGAACAAAGAAATGCTAAAGCGGTATTTTTGGCTAATATTGACCCGGAACTTCAACTCTCCGTGTTAAAACAAGTTAAAAAACCGCGTTTGGTGGCTTGCGATACGATGAACTATTGGATTAGTTCTAAAAAAGATGCATTGATGGAAGTAGTTAAAAAAATTGATATTTTCTTTTTAAACGAAACGGAAGCGCGGCTTTTAACCGGGGAATATAACCTGATTAAAGCCGGACGAATGCTACTCGCCAAAGGGGTTAAATACGTTATTATTAAACTAGGTTCCAATGGTTCTATGTTAGTAAGCAAAAAAGGAATTGCCCAACAGCCGCCTTATATTATGGAACACGTACACGATACCACCGGTGCCGGCGACACATTCGGCGGTGGATTTACCGGGTATTTGGCGAGTCAAAAAAACTGGAACACGTTGCAATCGATTAAAAGAGCCATGATGATTGGTAATGTGATGGCCTCTTTTACGATTGAATCGTTTAGTGTAAGCCGCTTAGCCGGGCTAACCCAACGCGACATCAAAAAACGCCTCAAAGAATATACCGGCATGTTGTGCTTTTAGGTAGCAAACCGTCTAATAAGATTTTGCAGATAAAATTTGCTATAATAGATGTAGACGATTTCATGCCGGGGTGCTGGAATTGGTATACAGGATAGTCTCAAAAACTATTGCCCGCACGGGCTTAAGGGTTCAAGTCCCTTCCCCGGTAAAAATATAAAAACCACCTGAAAAGGTGGTTTTTTATTTTTAGTCGGGGAGCGCATAAACTGCTTTATGCGCGTAAGGGACTTGAAGCCCGTAGCGTTGTTTTTGTTTGAGCGTGCGCAAGCCGCGAAAGGCAAAAACCGCGAGGGCGGGCCCGGACGAAATTTCCGTCAGGAAATTTACGTAGGGCAAGTCTATTTCGGGGAGCGCATAAACTGCTTTATGTGCGTAGTGACTTATCTTCCTTCCTATTTTTTTTATTTACATATTTTTGGAAACGACTGCAGCTTTGTGGGCCGTTGCTTCAATGACACGTGAAATTATTTGCGCAAAATCACTCTGCATTAACACTTCCATTCCGGCAGCGGTGCAACCGCCCGGAGTACTTACTTTTTGCGCAAGAGCCGCGGGAGAAATACTTTCCTGTTTGACCATATATGCCGCCCCGATAACCGTCTGTACGGCAAGAAGCGTAGCCGTTTTAGGATCCATTCCCTGACTGCTAGCGGCCTTAGCCAATGCATCTATAAAAGCGTATACAAAAGCCGGTCCCGAACCGGATAGCGCGGTAGCCACATCAAAAATATTCCCAGGAACTTCGGCAGTGCATCCTACTGCCTCAAATAAATGCAAAAGGTCTTTTTTGCAAGAATCGCTAACTTCCTTTGAAAATTCAAATAGTGTTACACCTTTTCCAATTGCCAAAGGCGTGTTTGGCATAATTCGCACCACCGGCCAATTCGGCACAACTTGTTGGATCTTTTCAATCGTCCATCCTAAGGCCATACTGATTATCGGTTTAGGAGCTACTCCGTTTTGCACCAACTCCTGTAATACAGCACTCATTTGACTGGGCTTCACTGCTAAAAATAAATACTGTGCCTCTTGCATCACATGCACATTATCGTTTGATACACGAATCCCCCACTCGGAAGATAATTTTTGCGCCGACTCTGCACTTCGTACGGAAACGAACAAGTTTTGTTTGGAAAGCCCTGCTTTAAAAAATCCCCGAATCATGGAACCTCCCATTTCACCTGCGCCAATAAATCCCAGTTTCATTTTTCTTCTCCTAAAGGAACATGCGTAAACGCTTTTGCTTGCGGCCCCACATAATCCGCAACGCGTTGTCCGTTTCCATATAGTTTGTACTTGTAAATCGTGAGTCCCTCTAAGCCAACCGGACCGCGCGCATGCGTCTTTGCCGTGCTAATTCCCACCTCGGCACCAAATCCATAGCGATATCCGTCCGCAAACCGAGTAGAAGCATTGTGATACACTCCGGCAGAATCTACTTGCGCCATAAACACCTCAGCTTCTGCCTGATCTTGCGAAATAATTGCATCCGTATGATGAGAACCAAATTGATTGATATGTAACACCGCCTGGCCAACCCCGTCCACTAATTTAACCGATAACTTTTTCTCTCCATATTCCGTATGGAAATCTTCCACCGGCCCGGCCACCGGAGCTAAAGACGCGATGGCTTCATCCCCGTATAAAATAATTCCTTGTTCGCTCAATGTCTTTAACAACTGCTTTTGATACACAAGCGGCCAATTACAATCCACAAGTAATGTTTCCATACTGTTACAAGCCGCCGGATACTGCGTCTTTGCATCCACACAAATACGTTGGGCCATTTCCACGGTTGCACTACGTGCTACATAAATATGGCACACGCCGTCCGCGTGTCCCAGTACCGGTATTTGCGTATGCGTTTGCACATAACGGATTAACGTATTTCCACCGCGCGGAATAATTAAATCAAAATACTGGGGTAGCGCCAACATAGCTGCGGCGTCTTCTCGCGTATGCACTAGGGCCAAAGAATCTTGCGGATAATGCGGTACCGTCAGCAAGGCTTGTTGGATAATCTGCATAAGGGCCTGATTAGTATGCAACGTTTCCTTGCCGCCTTTTAAAATAGCCGCATTGGCTGATTTAATCATGAGCGCGGCAATTTGCATAACAACATCCGGCCTCGCTTCAAAAATCACCCCAATAAGTCCAATAGGGCAAGATACTTTATATAGTTCTAATCCTTCGTCCAGTTGCGTAGCTAGCAACGTACGGCCTATCGGGTCGGGCAATAACACCATATCTTTTATGCCTTGGATAGCGGTGTTTAATTTATCTTCCGTTAAGATAAGCCGGTCATACACAGATTGTTTGAGAAGTCCCTGCTGCAACGCCTCTTTGGCTTGTTCCAAATCCAACCGGTTTGCTTGAAAAATTTCCGCACGCTTTGTTTGTAATGCTTGCGCAACCGCTTGCAAAGCTTGATTTTTTATTTCCGTGGACAAAGTAGCTAATTCAAAAGAAACTTGTTTGGCTTTTTTAGCCAGTTGTTCTACATTCATATAAAGTCCTTTACAATAAAACGATATTATCGCGGTGAATTACTTCATCATAATTTTTATAACCGAGTTTTCGTGCGATATCCGGTGAGCAACAACCTATTATTTTTAAACAATCCTTTGCGGAATAATTGGCAATTCCCCGGGCAAATTCCTCTCCTTTCTCGGTTACAATAGACACCGTATCCCCTACTTCAAACAGACCTTCCACCGCCACAATACCTGCCGGCAATAAGGAAGACCCCTTCTGTTTGATGGCCTGCCAAGCCCCTCGGTTAATCCGGATACTACCCATGACATTCGTCGCATACGCTAGCCACATTTTTTTACTGGGAAGATTTTCTACCGGTAAAAATAAAGTTCCTTGGAAGTGGGGTCCAAACAGCGCTGAAACCGCTCCGGCTTGTTTTCCATACGCAATAACCATGGCCGCTCCGCAACGCGTTACAATACGAGCGGCTTCCAATTTGGTTTTCATACCGCCACGTCCACGCGAAGAAGCACAAAATCCTAGCGATTCTATTTGCGGTGTCACTTGTTCCACCACTTCAATGAGGTGTGCTTTGGAATTTTTGCGAGGATCTGCATCATACAACCCGTCCACATCACTCATGATACACAACAAATCAGCATCCATCCCGGCCGCCACCAATGCCGCTAATTTGTCATTGTCGCTAAAACAAACCTTAATTCCTTTGTCTTTATAACTACGTAATTCATTGGTAGAAACGGTATCATTTTGATTGATAACTGGGATACATCCTAATTCTAATAACCGGTTTAACGTATCACGCAAACTTAAATAACGATTTCGGTGCGCAAAATCGTCTTCCGTCAGTAACACCTGCGCCGCGACAATACCTAATTGTTTAAATCCGTCTTCATAAAACTTCATCAAACCAATTTGTCCTACCGCTGCACATGCCTGTTTCAACGAAACAACATCTAATTTTTCATTTAAATGTAACCGGCGTTTACCAAGGCCTACGGCTCCGGAGGTTACCACAATAATTTCTTTACCTTGCGCACGCAACGCAGCAATATCTTCTAAAAAGGAATATAGGCGCGACAAGGCTAACTCGCCATTGTCAGCGGTTAATGCATTCGTACCGAATTTAAGTACAATGCGTTTTGCTTTTTTAAGTATATCTGTTTTCATTATCCTATTACTCTATAAGGGAATATATCTATTATACTTTTTTAGAATGAATGAGAAGACAACTCCGTTCTCTTTAAAGGTATTTTAGCGAAACAGACCACATAAAAGGCAAGAATGATTGATTAAAATTGTTGAGCAATATGCGGATCTTCCATACACAAATAGACCACTGCTTTTGGAAAATTTTTACGAAGTAAAGGTATTAAAAAGTGATATGCTTCTAAACGTTGTTGCTCGCCATAACGCATTTTGCCGTCAAAATCTAACAAAAATTCACCGTCTAAAATAAAATTATTTTGAAAGCGCGTTTCAATTTGTTTTTTTAACTCCCGGCTAAAGCGAAGTGTTCCCACGCTAATCCAGGCAATTTTATCTTTAGGTAGCGTATCTGCCATTTGTTCCACCGTGCGGGAATAATCTTGTTGATAACCGTCGTAAATAACCACCGGGTCAAAATGAAATCCAAGCCGATATCCGGCATGCGCCACTTCACAGGCGGCGGCAAGCCGACTCGTTAAATGAGGGGTAAAATGTTCCGCTTCGCTGATAATTTTAGAAGAATTGACCGACCAGGAAACAACTACATTTTCACAACCGCCCACTTGTAAAAGTCCGCCGATATTGACACTTTTTGTTTTAAATTCAAAATCCCATTGTGCGTGTTTTTTAAAAAACGGAACAATTTGTTGTGAATATTGGGTTAAATCATCAAAAACGAGGGAATCGGTAAACTCGCCGCTTCCGATTCGCGGACGTAAAAACGGCCCTTTGCGAAAGGAACCTTGTTCTATTTTCGCCAAAAAATCATCCACGTTCGCCGGTAGTAATACTGCATGCAAATTTTGATACTGTTGCAAGAAACAATACTCGCACTCAAAACGGCAACCAAACCCTAAATTTACCAAATTATATCCGCACCCGGCTGATCCGCAACTGCAAGGACAAGGCTTTAAAAAATCATATTTTTCTTGATGAATAAGTAGCGTTTCGGTTCGTTTGGAAAAATCTTCACTACCCACCTGCATCTTGCCTTCTATTTCTTTAAACTCGGCCTTTGGAAAAAATGCACGCGCACGCGCGGCAAGTGCAGAATCTTTAACCGGAGTTTCCACATAGACAGTTTTGGGATAAAACGGTTTGGGGGTTAAATCAGCCGGCAGTGCGCTAGTTAATTCTAATTTAGGTAAATAAAATTGATTTTTACAGGCTGTTTTAAAATTGATAGGATACCGACGGCATAATAACTGTTTTTTGGCCGATTCAAAAGTTAAATTTTTGGAACTAACCAGCACTTCTTGCGGCAACACATGTTCGCGTTTGCAAATTTCGTAAACTAGGCGCGTGAGCTCTCTTAATTTATTAACACCCACACAGGGCAGTACGTTTTTTACATACATTTCTAACTCAGTTACATTCATTTGTTTGCTCCAAAAAGGCAATCTCTGCTGGCGACAAAATAATATCGGCCGCTTGTACATTTTGACCCACTTGCTGAACGTTTTTCGCCCCGCATAGGATAAAATTTGCCTTATTTAAGGCCCACGCTCCGGCAACTGCCGCGGAAGGACAGTTTTTCTGCTTTGCTATTTTTTGTATACGAGTTGCAATTTTAAGTCCTTGTTCAAACGCCGTTCCGCGCGCAATTTTATAGAAATAATTACGGGCATCTGCCCGGCGGAAATTAGGCTCTTTTTTATATTTACCGCTCAAAATTCCGCCGCACAACGTGCCATATCCCATAAAAGAAATTTGATGCGCCGCGCAAAATCCAATTACTTTTTCTCCGGCAGCTTGGTGAAGCAAGGAATATTCATTTTGCACACAGGTAATTTCAGCTTCTTTTGCCGCTTGCGCTACCTGTTCCGCGGATACATTACAAAGACCAATCATGCGGATTTTTCCTGCTGTTCTAAGGCGTTCCAATTCCCCTACGGCATCTGCCAACGGAATTTTTGGATCCGGATAATGAATAAAATACAAATCTAAATAGTCCGT
This sequence comes from uncultured Elusimicrobium sp., assembly GCA_902781765.1. Taxonomy (GTDB): domain Bacteria; phylum Elusimicrobiota; class Elusimicrobia; order Elusimicrobiales; family Elusimicrobiaceae; genus Avelusimicrobium. The sequence continues at coordinate 9,615 of CACZKQ010000030.1, forward strand.
CTTTAAACGCAAAAGAGAATCGTTTAACTGCGCTTGGATAGAACTGGGGCTTAAATCATGATCCGTCCATGAACCATTTTTTACTAAGCCGCATTTACTGGCCAAAATAACTTGCGAACGTTTGTTGACAAGTGCTTTTCCCAACAACAATTCACTATTTCCGTTTCCATAGATAGGAGCGGTATCTATCAAATTGATACCCTGGGCCAGTGCTTCATGAACGACGGACACTGCGTCGTTTTCACTTACAGGGCCCCAATCATAACCTCCGCCTAAAGGCCATGTCCCTAATCCGACAACAGACGCTTTCTCTCCGGATTTTCCCAATGTACAAAACCGCATTTTAATTACCAAAAACCGTTATCGGCCATAAAACAACCGTTAAAAGCCCGGATACCAGCCGCTTGTGCTTTTTGAAAAGCTTGCTTATTTAAATCAATACTTCGTTAAAAATTTAATAATTATATGATTTTCAATTACTTGCGTATACAATAGCCCGTTTATGGGTTGTTTTACAGCACCCCGTAGACGGCATAGAATAAAGCTGAAAAAAGTGTTAAAAAAGATGAAAATAATGCTCAAAAAATTTGGATAAGTGCTTGATTTTCAGTAACTTAGAAGTAGCAAAAAACCAGTTACTGTGATGAAAACCAAGCCCCTTACCCAGCTCAGAGAGTTAATAGCGTCAGCTCTCAAAAGCCAGACAAATTTAAGCAAATCTTTTCAAACCTTCTTCATCGAAACGATGGAACTTGTACTTACACATACCGGACGACTCAACTTCACCCAGATGGCGAGGTGTGGCCGCTCATGCGAGAGCAGGTTCCGCCAGAATTTCAGGAAGTCTTTCGACTGGCTTTCGTTCAATCGATCGTTCCTGGAATCGACAAAGGGACATCGCATTGCAATCGCCATCGATCCGTGTTATATCGCCAAGTCTGGCAAGAAGACTCCAGGCGTTGACTGGTTCTGGTCTGGCTGCGCAGCTGCCATGAAGAAGGGTCTTGAGATACTTGGTATGTCCATTGTCGATGCTGATGCCAAGGACTCCGTATTCCTCAAAGCCGAGCAGACGTTTACCGACAAAAAGCGCGGACGCAAGCCCCGCTCCACTTGGGGGATGAAAGATCCTAACTCTCTCACAGGCTGGTATCTTCGTATGCTTCAGCATAACTGCAGGCAGTTGCTGTCCATATGCAATCTCATAGTTGCAGACGCATACTTCTCGAAAGAGAGCTTTGTGTCAGGAGTGAAGTCTCTGGGATTCAATCTCATAAGTCGCTTCCGTGATGACGTCAACCTCAAGTACCTATACTCAGGTCCCAAGACTGGCAAGCGTGGCCGTCCTCAGAAGTTTGTTGGTAAGGTTGATATCAACAATCTTGATATGAGTATCTTCTCGGTGGACTATACTGCCGAAGGCAAACTCGTATACAAGATGTACACGGCGGTCGTCTGGGCTGTAAGCCTCGCACGCGAGGTCCGTGTCGTCATAGTCGACTATCTTGACTCAGACAAAAAACGCCAGACCCGGAAGATCTTCTTCTCAACCGACACCTCCATATCTGCCCGCGACATCTTCGACATCTACCGGACACGCTTCCAACTGGAGTTTGTCTTTCGTGATGCCAAGCAGTTCACCGG
>CACZKQ010000031.1:0-11055 GCA_902781765.1 uncultured Elusimicrobium sp.
AAATAAAATTTCTTATACGGGACGGCCTATACGTTTTAGTATTCACAATGTAGATTTAAAAACTTGGGCTGAAGCGATGGCAGCAGTATCCAATTTAGGATTATTTGGAAATAAAGCAGATGCCCAGCTGATTTTAGATGTTGCTAAAAAAGCCCCGGAAAAATTACGGGCATATACGGACGTCATTGCCGGACGTGCTTTACTAGCTTTGGGAGAAGATGATGCGGTAAAAGAATTGGCCGTTTTTAGTTTAGGAACACAAACAGAATCTCATAGTCCTTTTTGGGCGGGTGTTTCTGCACTATTTGAAGAAAATAACCTTTCATTGGGTATCCCGATTTCTAGCGTAACGGGTCATACACCTGTTCCGGCGGTGGAACAAAGTTTAGTTGATGTAAGTGAATTAAACACGCTGAATTTGGATATGAGCCGCGAGGCGACTGCGGATTGGATTGCACAGCGTATTTTAACAAAACCCTACATGCCGGGTTCTTCTGTTGCAAGGGAGGAAGTGCCGGTTGCCGAGCAACCTTTGTCCTTACAACCGTCTTTACAAATTTCGTTGGAAGGGGATAGACAAGTTCATCCCATCAATCTCCCCAATTTAGAATCATTGGAACCGGGTGTGACATCTCCGGCCCCAGCGGCAGTTACGGCGAAAACTCCGGTGGTTTCAACTACACCGTCCCGCGCGGCAGAACAACCATCTTTACTTAGACAGTACCTCTCTAAAGTTTTACCGACCTTTTTAAATCGGGATGCCAGAGCAGCTAACCGCTCTGCCGCAATGGCTTTGAACAAACCCCGGCCAATGATTACGCAACTACGGGATATTCTGTTTAGCGAAGCGTCTGTATCGTTTAAGAAACAAGCGTTAATGCGGTTATATGAAGATCATGTGTTGGATGAAGCGATTGCCGGTTTGCCTTCCACCGTTCGCGCTCCTATTGAAAGAGCTACAACCCGGGAGGCGTTGGAATTGGCAATTTGGAAATTGTATGATGCTCACTTTTTTGATACAACCTTGGAAGAAATTGCGGACGTTGCTGAGCAAGGGTCTTTGTTGCAAGAGCTGCAAGGAATTGTTTCACAAGCAGACTGGAAAGCAAAAGCGGCGCGCGCCTATGAAGAAGAAGATGTACTCCCTTTTACCGGGGAAGATAATTTTTCAGGTGTTGTTCCTACAGTTCCTGTTGCGGACCAGAAAAGTATTTTAGCCACGTTCCGTCCAAACGGCTTTGCAGTAGAAAACAAGATGAAACACATAGATACTGCGGCCGGTTCATATTATAAAAATAATATTCCGTTTTACTATCGTAATTCTAAAGGTGAATTATCCAGTTGGCCGGTTGGTATTTTATCCCAAGAGCCGGCAGATTGGTACGGAAGATTACTCTCCCATTTGCATTTAGCAAATCAACCGGGTATGACGATTCCGAAAGGTTTTGTACTTGCCTTAGATGAACAAGGACAGTGGAAACTTGTAATGCCGAAAGGGAATTTGGCGATTGTAGAAAGCAACCCAGCTTCCCGAAAAATATTGGAACGTATTCAAAAAGACGGTTCTGTGCGGGTGCCGGTGGATAGTCCTTATTCTACCACGGACTTATTGGCGATGGCGCACATGTTAGAGCATAACCCAACTTTAAATTTGGAATTAACGCTCAACACTTCTCACTCGTTAAAACAGTTCTTGTTCGCCCATGCATTGTTCGTTGGAAATGATGCGGGTAATTCATTAACAGGTCCGTTTAAAGATTCATTAAAGGCTGTAAAAGGTTTTGCAAGTACCTTGGCAAATGCGGTTAGCGGGGTCGGTTATATGACTCCTATTGCCGGCGGATATGCCATGCCCTTTATGTCTAAATTAGGAAACGTAAGAACGACCCAGCTCATTTATGCAATGTCTGGTTCGGCCTTATTATTCTCATTACTTAAATTGGGAATGTACGGAACCGTAGACCCTGCCACACTTCCGCTAGCGAGTTTAGCTATTCCAACGGTGGCCTTGGTATTAGGGGCCAGCTTAGCAAACTCCTTTATCCCTACATTTTTAAACTTCTACAAAGATCCTACCGCGCGTACAGCCGCCAATTTGGATTTTGCTACCAATAAACAAATGTCGCGCTTAGGATTAACGGGGGCTACCGCTTTATTAGCGTGGGCTTGGGGATTAAATTGGACGGTAGTCGTACCTGCCGGTTTAGGCTTGTTAGCCGGTTCGTATGCTTTGTTTATTAACACACCTATGTTCCGCGAAGCAAAAGCCATGCGAGCTGCTGCCGCGGCCAAAAAAGCCCAGGAAGCTGCAGCCTTTGCCGCCTTATCACCGGAACAACAAGCCGCTCAACAAGAAGCAAGAGCGCAAGAGGCTAGCCGTTTAGCAGAAGAACATGCACAATTCCTTAGCGAATATCGGGAATTTAGAGATAATTTGCCGGAGATGAGAGATATTCGTTCGCGCGTTAAGATGGTTTATGCCAGTTATGCGGCCAGCTTAATGATGTTAGGGCAATCGGCAACACAAGTGTTAGGTCCCGGGGTTGGGCAAGGTTTTATAACGGCTTGTATGTTGGCTACTTATTTTACAAGAAAGATGTCTACCGTACTGGTTAAGAAAAACAGGGTAACGGATGATCAATTAACCGGTATTTCGTTGCCGTTATTAGCAACTACCGGTGCCGCATTGGCATTGGCTCCTTATTCCGGTCCGTTAGCTGTTCTAACAGGGCTTGCAGGTGTGTTGCACTACATGGCAACCGCTGTACCCGGTCAATTAGATGCTGCCCGTATGCAAAATATTGTAACGGCTGAAATGCGTGCCCGTAAACTGAAAATTGAAGAAAATACGGCATTAACGCAAGAACAAAAAGATGCCGAAATTCAACGTTTACGAGCCGAAGAGCAGGTTTGGTCTGCGCAAGCTTCTAAAGATTACTCTTTGTATAATTCCCGTGGATTGTGGGGTATTGGAGCGGCCACTGCCGGAGCCTTCTTATTTGCCGATTATGGACCACAATGGACAAAAGATGTATTGGAATGGGTATCTAATACATTGGATGCACCGACCCCGACTTTGGCTTTGAACCGTTTGTTATTTGGATATTCTACGTCTGTTGCAGGTATCCTGGCCTGGAAGAATAGAGGCCTAGCCAGGGATTTCTTTAACTTGTTTGGAAGCCACAAAGTTACAGAGGACTTGATTGCCGCCAATAAGATTACTCCAAAAACTTTTGGTATCAATGAAAAGAATGCTTCGTTACGTTTGGTGGATACTCAAAAGCAAATTAAGGAATTGAGTACTCAGTTGGTGGATTATGGCCGCACATCCGAACAAAAGATGACGACAATGCTTAATAAACTGGTTTCTGCTTATAACCGTTTGGTTGCGCAGAGTACGGTTTTGGGTATGGATGCGGTGAACCCGGCTTTTGATGAATTGCGGCAAGTGTTACATAGCTATGAGGCCATTTTAACGAATCAACACAATGATTTGTCTATTATGCTTCAGCGGCAATTTGCTACCTTAAAAGGCCATCTGTATGAGGCGGGAGGTGCGCCTGTTGTAGCTCCCACATACATGGAAGAAGGTACATATCAGTTGCCTAAAGAATATGATGCGTATGAATCTGCGCGCTGGTTGGTAAGCGAGTTAGATCAATTGGCCTATTCTTTACGTCAACATGGTTCCCGTATTGATGCCAACGATTTTGTAAGTTACCTGAACCGTGCGCGTGAAAACTTATTGCGCTACGAGAAAGCTAACCCAGCGGATGCGGCGCGTATCGCTAAATTACGCCGGCATATGGATAGCATCTGCCAAGCCTTGCAAAAAGATGCCGATCACTTACTTAAACCCACCGGTACCGAAACACCGGAAGAATTAAGAGATTTGCAAAAACTTAGAGATGTGTTGGCTGCTTACGCTGAGTAATGATGTGATTTATTTTCGCCGGGAGAAAGGATTTTTTTCTCCCGGCTTCTCTTTTGATAAAAAAATCATATTCAACAAACGAAATTTTGTTATAATGAGGGAGTAGGGTACTCATTTAAGAAATAACTAATATTGGTATTTTGGGTAGTATATGCGATTAAAAAATATCAATATTAAAATTATATATAGGAGACAGTGTCATCATGCTAGCAAAGATTGTAAATTGGTTTAAACCGCTGCCGGACGCTACCCCGTTAACCGACGAGCAGCAAATTAAAAAGTTGTACAAAAGTTGGCGTATTAAGATGTTTTTCTCCATGTATTTCGGGTATGCTTTATTCTATTTTACCCGCAAAAACTTGGATATTATTAAACCGGTACTTATTGAAAATAATTTGTTCACCATTGAACAACTAGGTACGATTGGGTTGATGATTTATTTGACCTATGGTATCGGTAAATTTTTAAGTGGTGTACTGGCAGATAAATGTAATATCCGTGTTTTTATGGCGGTAGGGTTGTTTGCTTCCGCCCTTATTAACGTGGCTTTTGCTTTCTTACCCCAAATCAGTTCTTTTATAAATGCCGCTCACATTCCTTTGACGGTTGCTTTTTTGGCTTCGTTCCTGTGGGGGTTAAACGGTGTGGCGCAGTCTATGGGGTTCCCTCCGGTAGCCAAAGGACTTGTTTATTGGTTTTCCCCCTCTGAGCGTGCCACAAAATGGACACTTTGGTCTTCTTCTCATACTTTTGGTGCTTTCTTTGTAGCGCAACTGATTTCTGTATTAGCGTGGCTTAAATGTGGTTGGCAGATGTCGTTTATGGTGCCGGCTGCGTTAGCTATGGTTTATAGCATTTTTATGTTGTATTATATGACGGATAAACCCAGCTGTGTAGGTTTGCCGCCGGTAGAAAAATACCGTAACGATATGGTGGCTCCGGTAAAAAGCAGTAGCGGAATGTCCCGCTGGGAAATTATCAAAAAATACGTGCTTGCCAACCCGTTCCTGTGGGCATTAGCCATTTCGTACGTATTTATTTATTATGTACGTTTTGCTACCCTGGATTGGGCCACTACTTTCCTAGTGCAAGATCGCGGCTTTGATATGAAGCTGGCCGCTTCAGCTGCTTCAGCTATGCCTTTCTTAGGGATGCCGGGCGGTATTGTGGCCGGTTACTTGGCGGACCGCTGGTTTGGTGGTCGTTGTACCCAAATGAATATCATTTACTTAGTTATTTTGGCAATCAGCTGCTGGTGTTTCTATAAATTTGCCGCAGTGAATGCTTTCTGGATTACCGCTATCTTTGCGGCCATGATTGGTTTCTTTGTAGATGGCCCTCAAAACTTGGCGGGTGGTGTGCAAGCTTCCCGCGTAACGGTACAGGATGCTACCTCCGCTGCCTGTGGCTTTACCGGTATGTTTGGTTATTTTGGTGCCATGTTATCCAGCAAAGGTGCTTCTTTTATCAGTGTGCATTACGGTTGGAAAGGTGTATACGTTTCCTGTATCTTTGCGTGTCTTATCGCGATGGCCTGTATTGCTACTACCTGGAAGAAAGAAGCGATGGCTTCAAACAAAGACTAGTTATTTACTACGCTTCGTTACTTTCGTCCCCGAAACGATTTTGTTTCGGGGATTTTTGTATTAAAAGGACCTATTGTAAATTGGGTCTATTGGCCTATGGTTTTTTATTTGTTTGTTGCTATAATATAAGAGATAATTATTCTCGTGAAAGGAGAAAAGATATGAAAAATATATTCTTTTTGTTTTCCGTAATTTTATTAACACCGGTGTTATCTTTTTCCCAAGCGATAGCAGTGAAAACAGCTGGCAAGACTGTTGGGAAAGTGGCTGCTGAAACAAGCGGTAAAATGGTTGGGAAAAAAATTTTACAACAAGGGGCTCATATACCTGCTACAACTACCAAAGTGCTATCCCCTGCCAGATTGGAAAAACAAATTAAAACGCAGATGGCGGCGAGTGTTGCCGATATGCCGACTCCGCTTTCTACATTAAAAACAAATATTATGCTTCCCAGTGGAACATTACCGGTTTATGCCACCCCCGTTTCCAAAAGTGTAAATGCCACCGAAGAGATTTATCATCTATTCAACGGTACTGATTACCGAAGTGGTTTGACACTTCAAAACCGTTTAGCGGAGCAAGTTCCTGACTATGCGGTCCTTTGGGGTGGGCAAATTACGCAAGAGCAACTCAATATCTTAAGACGTTTCTACCGAGGGAAATTAGAGTCTTATGTAAATATGCTAAAAGCGGATAAAATTACAATTGATGAATGGGCCCAACACATGACTATTATGACGGACCTTGGTTTCTTCGGGACGAAAGAAGATGCGGCTTTAATTGTAGAGTTTGCCGAAAATGTGCCGTTTGAATTTCGCCAACTGACGGATTTTACAGCGGTGCGTGCCTTGCTTAATTTAAAAGATTATAATGCGTTGGTAGATTTAGGAAAATTCCGCATGAATCAAGAGCGTTGGTTTGAAGAAGGGGTATCGGGTAAAGAGGCTCCGACCCGTGCTGTTCACGCGGAAGTTAGATTGTGGATGAGAAATCAACCTGTGCTAAAAGATATTGTAGATAGTCTTTATCCTGCTGAATTGACGCATTTTGACCGTGTTTCTTTCTTGCCGGCTACATTATATGATGAAACAGAAGCTTTAATAGGGAAAGGGGTAACGGATGATAAAATTTTGGCACAACATAATGATTATTTAGCGTTTAAGTTGCGAGCCCAAAACAATATTCTTTACAGAATGGTAACACGGCAAGGTTCATTGGATGATTTAAATTCGTTCTTGAAATTGAAGGAAGATATGCCGCCGTTGTTACCATAAAAATCAATTCGTATTTGATTTTTTAAAAAACTCTCTCTTGAAATTTTTTATAGAGAGAGTTTTTTAAATTCACTGGCTTGTTTTTTTATACTTTTTCCGATATACTATGCTTGAAGGTAGTAATGGAGCTGATGTATGAAAAATACAATTTTATTTATATTAGTTGCGCTTACCCCGGCCATTTGTTTGGCGCAAGGGAGCGCTGTGGGTAATGTCGTCAAAGGGGTGGCGAAGACTACCGGGAAAGAGCTTTCTGCTACATCAAAGGCGGTTTCCGGCGTGGCCGGAGCGGAACGTATCGCCCAACGTATGATAACCCAACCTCAATACAAACGTTGGTCTACCACTCCCCGTACTACCACGGTGTTAACGCAGTTAAAAGCTTCACAATTTGTGGAGATTCAGCCTAGTATTGGTCAACGTATTTTACAAAAAGTGAATATGGCCCAACCTTCCCCCACGCTTGATTTATTGCGTCCGGCAGCAGGCGAACCTGCTCGGGTGTCCTACAACGCTGTATATGGCAAAAATCCAACAGTTTCCATGAGGAGCAATTCCAAGCAAGGCGTTATTATGCACATCTGGAAGGCCGACCCTAACTCTGCCGATAGTATGGAACGTATGTTTGCTAAGTTAACGCCGTTTCAACGAATGATTCAAATGGCTGACTATGCGGTGTTAGGTGTTGGAATTACGGCTCAAGAATCTACTTTTTTAAGCCATTTATATGCGTTCACATTAAGACGAATTGCCAAAGATCCGGCTTCGGTATATGCCTCATTAGATTCATGGGGTGAAATTATGTCACTGGTGTCCGTGGATAGTTTTTTCGGTGCGCCGGAAGATGCCGCTTCTTCTTTAGCAATTGTCAAATCCGCACCGGCAGAGTATGTATTACTTACGGATTTTGTTTTCACGCGTGCTATGCTTAATATGGGGCCGGAGGCCTATAAATACATCGAAGAACTAGCTGCTTTCCGGGCTACGCAAGGCTGGCCCTCTAGGCCTGTGTTTGAAGAAATACAAGCCTATGCGGAACAAAACAACCTTATGTTTAATTGGCCAGAACCTATAGAAGGAAAAGTCTCTGCATTTGTTCCGGACGAACAAGCAGATAAAATGGTTTATAAACTGTTCCACTCTGGCGGTATTATGGATAAACTAATGCGCCATTGGTACCCGTTGGAAGATTTAGAAAACTTCTTAAAACTAAAAAATAATATAAACATTATTATCGAGTAATACAATATATCTAAACCCCGGGCTTCAACCCGGGGAATTTCATGCATAGACGGATTTCTCTAAATACGCTACAATATAGTATCGTTTCCATGATGGTTTTCCCGTCGTTGGAATCAGTTTAATTAAAAAAGGAGCCTTATGAAGAAAATTGCATTTATAGCGTTTTGTTTGCTAATTGCCGGGTTTTCTTATGCCCAAGATGGTAAGCAAGGTTGGCAAATAGAACTTAAAAAACTAGCATTTGACTTTACAAGTACGGAAGTTAAACATGCTAATGAATATGAAGGTTTTTCGGATGCCCGGTTAACTTCGGATTCTCAAACTGCCGTACGCGGAAGCTGGGATTCTATCGCAGATTATCATGCCGAGCATTATTTGTGGACCAATCAGCTACTCATGAATTACGGCCGTACGAAAATTCGCCCGGTAGAAGGCGATGTGCTTAAAAATGAAAATGCCGATAATATCTTATTTACAACGGGATACACGCAACGCTTATGGCACGTAGAAGATTTCTTGGGTGGTTTTGAAGCCGGTCCGTTTGCTACGCTCGGCTATGATACGGAATTTACAAAGCCGGAAGATGCCCCCCGCCGCCGCATTTTGCGCGGTACGGCTGGTGTAAAAATGTTTGAAGGAAAATATCTAAAAGACTTATATGCTGCATTTGTAGCCGAGCGTGATTATACGTATAGGCCCTATGCTACAAAAACCGCCTGGGAGGCCGGAATTAAACTGGAAGCTCCGGTGCGTGAAGGGGTTACCTTTAAATTTGGGGCACTTTTCCGCGATTATTTGGATTCTACCCAAAAGCACCATACGGATTTAGACTGGGAAGCCGCCGCTGATGCCCGGTTAGATGTGCAAGTGTATAAAAATCTGTATGTAGCACCGTTTATCAGCTATTATACGGCAAAAGGCGAGTACATTAAAGACCGCGGTGAAAATGTGTATATTGGGGTGTCTTTGTCGTTTAGCCACATTTTCAGCCAAGCAAAGTAACGGCTGATGTTAAGTTTCGTAAGTCACAGAAAAACGGCAATTCTCATTGCCGTTTTTTCTTGTTATCAAACACCAACTATGGTCCATTTCCAAAACCCTTGTCAAGTCCCTTTTTAACTATTTTTGACGACGATAAATATAAAAGAATAATTTGTTTTTTTTTTTGATATATAATATAGATAGGGCATTTTTTGCCTAAGGAGAGTTATATGTTAAATAAACAAGTAAAAAAAGGCTTTACGCTAATAGAATTATTAGTTGTGGTTTTAATTATTGGTATTTTAGCAAGTGTAGCCTTGCCTCAGTACCAAAAAGCAGTAGAAAAAAGCCGGCAGGCAGAAGCATGGAATATAATGCAAGCCGTTAATTCTGCTGTCAAAGTAGCTGAAATGGAACGAGATACAACTTATTCTTCAATCTATTGGGATGAACTTGTTTTGGATTTCTCTAGAGGAAATGGTAATAACCTAGAGCATAATCCACTAGCAGCGACGTCACTTTGTACCAAATATTTTTGTTGTTTGTATGAAAGTAATGGTACTGTATGTATGCCCTTTAATACGGAGTACAGACTTAAATTAACTCAAACTGGGAAAAGACTGTGCGGCAGTTGGAATACTACAACATGTGCCGGATTTGGCGCAAAGAAAGCTTCTTCTGAAGAAATGTATGGGGAAAGCAATGTTTTTGAATTTGACTAACTGCCCTTAATAATGAGATTCCCGAGCTTATGTGCGGAAATTATAATCTTAAAAATCCCCCCGATTACGTGATGTCGGGGGGATTTTTTCATAACTTAATGAAAAGTTATTTGTTAACGCTGGCCATGTGGGCGATTAAATCAAGCACTTTGTTAGAGTAGCCGATTTCGTTATCGTACCAAGAGACCACTTTCACAAACGTATCGGTTAAGTATACGCCGGCATTGGCATCAAAGATAGAGGTGCGTTTGTCGCCCAAGAAATCGGAGGACACGACCGCATCTTCGGTGTAGCCTAAAATGCCTTTGAGTTCGCCTTCAGCGGCTTTTTTCATAGCGGCGCAGATGGCTTCTTTGGTGGCCGGTTTGGCCAAGTTGACGGTCAAATCTACTACGGACACGTCCAAGGTCGGTACGCGCATAGAGATACCCGTTAATTTGCCGTTAAGTTCCGGAATTACTTTACCTACGGCTTTAGCAGCACCCGTAGAAGAAGGAATAATGTTGCCGGAAGCAGCACGGCCGCCGCGCCAGTCTTTCATAGACGGACCGTCTACGGTTTTTTGAGTGGCGGTGGTGGAGTGAACGGTGGTCATCAAACCGTTTACGATACCGAAGTTATCGTTTAATACTTTGGCGATAGGAGCCAAGCAGTTGGTGGTGCAGGAAGCGTTGGAAACAAATTGCGTTCCTTTTACATACGTTTTTTCGTTTACACCGACTACGAACATCGGGGTCGTATCTTTAGACGGGGCAGACATTACTACATATTTAGCACCGGCTTTGATGTGAGCTTGTGCTTTTTCTTGCGTTAAGAATAAACCGGTAGATTCTACCACGTATTCGGCACCTACTTTGTCCCAAGCCAAGTTGGCCGGATCTTTTTCGGCGGTTACGCGGATTTTTTTACCGTTTACAATGAGTTGGTTGTTTTCAACGTCCGCTTCTACGGTACCATTGAATTTACCATGCATTGTATCGTATTTGAGCATATAAGCCAAATAATCAACCGGGCACAAATCGTTAATGCCGACGATTTCAATATCGTTGCGTTCTTGCGCCGCGCGGAAGACAAAGCGACCGATGCGGCCAAAACCGTTAATACCTACTTTAATAGTCATAGTTTTGTACATCCTCCATGGATTTTTTACTTCCCTTATATTTTACCACTTTTTGCAAGTTACGAAAACCCATTCCCACTATTTCTTCGTAAATTACTATAATGGAATAGTAACTATGACAAAATTATCCCCTTCATTTTTGCGATATTTTATCTATAACAATGCTTTTATATCCGCCATGGATACGTTGGCCGCC
>CACZKQ010000031.1:11111-16947 GCA_902781765.1 uncultured Elusimicrobium sp.
CGGAGCATTGCTTACTGCGTATGCCCTGGCATTAGGAGCCTCCCCCTTCGTCATTGGTTGTTTAGGTGGGTTACCGTACATTGGTACGTTGGTAAATGTGATAGGTGCTTTTCTTGTTTATAAGGGATTTGATGTCAAAAAAGTAACGGTTGGATTTTCTTTTGCAAGCCGTCCCTTTTATTTAGTGTGTGCAGCGTTGGCAATTTTCCCATTTCCTCATGCGGCCTTTTGGCTGATGATAGCGATTGCTTTATGTTATTTAACCGGTGGAATATCAGCAGGAGCATATTATCCATGGCTTAAATCACTTTTGCCGGATGAGCAAACGCATCTATTTGTGGAACGAAAATATATGGCTTCTATGGCGGCACATATTATGTGTTTTTTGGGAACTTTTTTACTGATGTCCCATTGGAGCAACGGACTTAATAATCCTCCTATTTCGATCTATGCTGTTTTATTTGTATTTGCTTTTATATTCGGCACGCTTGGAACAGGATATTTGCTTCATGTTCCTACCGCAAAACAAACTCTCTCTAACGTGCTTCCGGCAAAAAAACAAGTAAAACAAATTATCATGCACTACAAAAGACTATTGTCTATTTGTGCGTTTGGGCTGGGCATTTTGTTGTTTTCTAATACTTTTGTCCCGGTCTTTGCCATTCAATTGGGAAATATTTCAGTAACCAAAATTACAGCGTTAGCACTACTGGGACAATTGTGTTTTTTGTGTTCGCTTCCTCTTTGGAAAAAACTCAATGAAAGAACATTTTCTTTAAGTTCTACCCTGGTTTCTTTTGGTGCTATGAGCGTTTTTTTAGCCGGACTTGTAACCTCTTTGCCTTGGTTGGATAAACATATACTATATTACGTATCCGGAGTATTTTTTGTAATTATGTTTATTGCTCAAGCGGGTATTAAAGCCGGATTAGATGCCACCATCTTGTTGCAAGCGCCTAAAACGGAAAATCCCGTTTTCTTTGCGGTGGTTTCTTGGAGTAAATTAACTGCTGCGTTGGGGCCTGCTTGCGCGGGTGCTTGTTGGACCGTTTTGCGACATTTTCATAATTTAACTACCGTTACCAGTTGGCAAATTTTCTTTGGAATTTGTTTGTTGGAATGTGTATTTGTCGCAAGTATAATATGTGTGTTCTCTACAAAAAAATCAAACCCGGGAGAAACAGTATGAAAGGGAAAGTTACGATTGCTATTATTATGTTTATTTTGCTGGGAATTTCTGTAGGAATTTACTTGGCAAAATCAGCTCAATCTCTGCAGCGTATGCAATCCGACCCTACCGTACAGGAAGTAGCTATCTATGTGGATCCGGTTTCTTTTCCGAGTTTACTCCAAATGGTAGAAATTGTGAAAAGCGATCCAAACGTGCCCAAATTTATTTTTTGGGAACGGCGGAAAAATTTGCCAAAAGAGCATCCTGCTTTAAAAAATGCCACTATCGTTCAAAGAAAGGGACTTTCTTACATAGATCTTTCTTTGAATGATAAAGTGATTTATTTAAAATGGCTCAAAACGCAAATACAGGATTTCGTGCATAAATATCCAAATGCTAAGTTTATTTTGCACATGAATATTCACCACTCGAGTTTTATATGGGCAATATTGGGTGGAGTTCCCGCAGATAAAATCAAACATATTTTTTGGTACGAAGAAAGTTTTGGAGTGGGGCTATTTGATTGGGATACACATTTTGAACCATTACCTAAAGCAATTTTTGATTCGTTATTTTCTGAGGAAAACTATCTTGTTAAATATCCTAAATTTGCGGCGTTACCATTCTATCCGTCTACGGTATATATAGCCCATCCGGAAGAAGTGGCTGTTGCTAATCCGGAGAAATATAATTGCGTAAAAAAATATGCCGAAATACGGGCCATTAACTATAATGAAATTGCACAATCGTTAACACAAGCACAAAAAGAAAGCTTATTAAAACTAGCCGGATTGTCCGAAGATCATATGGCTTATTTTAAACAGGGGAAACCCGTTATGTTAAATGTGTTGGGCGTTTCTTTGGATAGCGTGAATTGGTTGGATAAAGTTCAGTTGGCAGATTTAGACCGCGTTTTTGAAGGGAAATTTGGATCCTTTAATCCGGATGATTACGTTTGGCTTGCCAAAGAACATCCTTGGTTAAATGACGATAATATGTTAAAAAAATCGATTCTTAAAAAATATCCTTTTTTTCATTTTTTACCTAAAGATTTTCCGCTAGAGGTGCTTTTTTTGTCGGGATATGTTCCTGATAAAATATTTGGTTACTCTTCATCCATATTTTTTGCAGTACCTGATGCTAAGCATGTTCTTTTTTATATACCAAGAGCACAAGATCCTTACGTTCCTTGGTTAATTAAATTTGGCAAATTAAAAAAAGAACAAATTTATGTAGGGGATATTTTAGATGAATAGGAAATTTGTGATAGCTGGTATAGTTATTTTGATTGTAGGTGTTGGCTTTTTTATGGGATACAAACTGACACACCGGGAAGATCCAGTATATCCGGAGATAGAACATGCGGTTATGTATGCCGATACCTCATCATTTCCCACATTTTTACAAATGGTTGATTTAGTAAAAAATGATGTGAATACACCAAAATTAATTTTTTGGTACCGTATGACTTCGGTACTTTCTCAAGATGAGCCGCTACTTAAAAATGCGGTTATTGTTAAAACTTCTTCTTCTTTTAAAATGCAAAAAGATTTGAAGAAATTGCGCCGGACTATTTTCAAATTTATGCAAACTTATCCCAATGCTAAATTTACCTTGCATCTTAACAAAGACCAGAACGCATTAGTATGGGCTTTTTTAACGCTGATTCCGCGTGAACGAATAGAACATATCCATTGGTATGAAGAAAGCTTTGGAGCCACTTCGTTTCAAATAGGATATATCCGTCTTCCCAAGGAACATGCTTTGCCTATTTTAGAGCGTAAAAATCCTCCCCCCCATTTTGGAATCAATTATGCGCTATCTTTACTTCCATTTTATCCCTCCACTATACACATGGGGCTAAAAGATTTTGTTCTTGAAAAATATCCCGAAATTAAAAAGGCATTTGCTGCTGCACAGACCATTGATGATGTAGATTATCTAAAAATTGCGGCCAGCTTAACGGATGAACAAAAGCAAAATTTACTACGTTTAGCCGGGGTTACTCCACAGGATTTGCTTCCATTTAAAGAAGGAAAACCGGTACTTCTCTATACGTTGGGTTTTTTTGCGGATGATAAACAATTCAATCAGGCGCAGATTAACATCATGAACCGATTACTTTCCGGCGAAATTGTTCCCTTGAAATCTCCTGAAAATTATACCTGGCTTTTTAAGGAGCATCCTTGGCTTACAAAAAGTACATTTTTACGGGATCAGCTACAAAAAAAATGGCCTTTTATGAAGCCGCTACCTAAACAGATTCCTTTGGAAATTCTCTTTTTAACCGGTTATATGCCAGATAAGGTGTTTGGATACAGTTCTTCCTTATTCTTTGCTCTGCCGCCAGAACGCATTCTGTTTTATATCCAACGCAGAAATGATGTGTATGTTCCGTTACTAAAACAATCTGGAATTTTAACAGATGATAAAATTATTTCACTTGGAGTGAAACATGTATCAGAATAAACGTATTTTAGCAATTATTCCAGCGCGTGCTGGATCTAAAGGGGTTCCTGGAAAAAATCACCTCCCTTTAGCTGGTTTCCCTTTGGTGGAATGGACGTTTCAAGCGGCCAAAACGGCGGGGTTATTTGATGAAATTATTTGTTCTACAGATGATGAGGAGGTAATCGTCTCAGCGCAGAAAGAAAATATTTCTATTCTTCGTCGCCCAATTTCCCTCGCACAAGATACTACTCCTATGTTGGAAGTGATCTTGGATGTTTTATCTAAATTAGAGAAAAAAAATAAAGAATTTGATTATATTGTTTTATTACAACCTACTTCTCCCTTAAGAACTTCTAAAGATATTGTTTCCGCTGTAAAGCAAGCCATTTTAAGTGATGTTGATTGTGCCGCTAGTGTGACATCTGTTCCGATACGGCCGGGACTACTACTTGTTGGAAAAGAAACAAATGGAGTTTTGCATACTTCGTCACTTACAAGGGAACTAGCGGATATTCGGCGGCAAGAGGCTCCAAAACTCTATGTGGTTAACGGAGCAGTCTACGTATATAAACGTGGTTTCTTGCAACAAGGAGCTAAACTGAATGCTCCGGATTTAGGCATATTACTTCCAAAAAGTCATACATTAGATATTGATACGTGGCAAGATTTTAAACGGTGTGAAAAAGCGTTATTACGTCGTAATCAACGCGGTTCATAAAAGCATTTTTGTAAATCCGGTTTAAAAAAATCGGGTGTAAAAATACGTTCTAAAATTTTTTCAAATTTTTCGCGGGAGTAGGTGGATTTTTTCTTTTTTATAAATTTTTTGTGAAAATCCATCACTAAATCTGCGGCTTCGCGAGCCGAGTTAACTTCCCTATAACAAGGTGCATAAACGCCTTTGACACGATTGGTTTGCCGGGTCCCTAGTGTAATGGAAGGAACTCCAAGCGCAGGCGCATCTTTAATAGCACTAGAACTATTGCCTATCAAACAAATAGCTTGGCTAAGTAATGTCAAATAAGTTTCTCCGGAAAGAGAAGGCGCCATCAACGCTTTTTTCTGATCAAATAAACGGTAAGCGCGTAAAATTTCCGGATAGCCAGGATCATTATTGGGCGGTAAAACTAAATAATGAATAGGAAGCCGGTTAAGTTCCCTGACCAAATTAGCAATGTTTCTGTATTGTTCTTTAGCGCTAAGCCCGGTTTGCGGATGGTATAGTACAATAGCATAAGGAGTTGGTAAGTTGTATAGTTTTGTTTGTGCATATTGTTCTTCGGCACAAGGTAAAAGAGCCATGGAACTACTGCCCGTAATAAATATAGAATCCGGGCGCTCACCTAGCCGGAGTACACGTTTTTTAGCTGTTTTATTATCTACTAGAAAACGATGACTAAGTTTTGTAATTGCATGTCGGAAAGATTCATCTAAATTTCCACTCACATCACCTGCTTCAATTTGGCAGATAGGACGTAATAAAAGTGCGGCAGCAGTGGCGGCGGCAAAAGCTTCCATACGGTCCCCATGTACAAACACGAATTGAATTTTTTCTTCTTGTAAAAAATGCCCGACGGCAGAAACTAAATGCGAAAGTGCCGATATAGGTTGTTGTTGGGGAAAGGCTTCATCCCAACAAAAATGTACCCCTTTGGGAAAATAAGAAACCAACTCCTCCCGTGCTACACCCAGTTGTGCATTGACGTGCATACTGGTTACAAACACAGAAACAGGAATTCTCCGCTTCACAAAGAAAGCAATATAAGGTCTAATCTTCGTAAAGTCGCTTCGACAACTGGTGATAAATCCAATACGCATTTTTAAATTCATGCTAAATCTTCTCTTTTTAGTTGAATTCCGCTTGGGATATCTTTACGTGCTATTTTCCCAATTAAAGTATCTAACTGTGCAGCGGGAATTCCACCCGCCGGGCGCTTGGTGGTTAAATCGGCACGTTCTATTTGCTTACCCGCAGGGATTTTACGGGCCGCCACCACAGATGAAAAAGCGAACTCAATAGTTACTTGTTCTTCATCGGCGGCTTGCTTATTTCCACCGCGCATTTTAGCAACACGGGCAGAATCCTTAATGAGTTGCGTAAGTTCGTTGGGAGTCATAGAACAACAAATATCTTCGCCAGGACGGTCTTTTGAATCTGTAAAATGGCGCTCTAATACGCTAGCTCCCAAAGCCACTGCCGCTAAACAAGCTAAA
>CACZKQ010000032.1 GCA_902781765.1 uncultured Elusimicrobium sp.
CAGCGCGCACAAATTCCACGGTCCTAAAGGGATCGGCGCGTTATACGTGCGCCGCGGTACACGCTTTGTGCCGTATTTGGTGGGCGGACACCAGGAAAAACGCCGTCGCGCCGGCACGGAAAACGTGCCGTATATTGTGGGTATCGGCAAGGCCGCTGAACTCGCCCAAAAACGGTTGTCCGACGGAAGTATGCAAAAAATTGCCGCTTTGCGCGATAAATTAGAAAAAGGTATCGTGGATACGATCCCGGACGTAAAAGTCAACGGGGACGTGCAAAACCGCGTGCCTAATACCACCAATATCAGTTTCGGCTATATTGAAGGCGAATCTATTTTGATGTACCTGAACGACTTTGGTATTTGCGCGTCGTCGGGTTCGGCGTGTACATCGGGTTCGTTGGAGCCGTCGCACGTGCTTCGCGCAATGGGAGTTCCGTTTCAATTTGCACACGGTTCTATCCGCTTCTCGCTCTCGGACCAAACAACCAAAGAAGATATTGAAACGGTGCTTAAGGAACTTCCGCCAATCATTAAACGATTGCGGGAAATTTCGCCGTTTTCCCGATTTAATTAACATTTTTTGGAGAAGAAATGTTGAAAAAACTACTCTCCCTCGCACTGCTGTTGTGTGTGCTAGCGCCTGTGTGGGGAAAAACCGTTGTGCTTTATCATACCAGTGATGCTCATGGGTTTTTCTATCCGCAAAAAGGAATTGGCGGATACGCGGCTTTAGCGGCGCTTACCGGGCAGGAAAAAGATCCGCATCTATTATTGGATAGTGGAGACTTTGCCAACGGTACGGCGGAAACCAAAAAGACGAAGGGATTTGCCGCGGTGGAACTGATGAACGTTGTTGGCTATAACGCAGCTACCGTAGGCAATCATGAATTTGATTTTAGAGATGAAGGCTTGGCCCCTTTACTTAAAAAAGCTAATTTTGCGGTGCTGGCTGCCAACTTGCGCGAGCAAAAAACAGATAAACTCCCTTCGTGGGCCAAAGCGTATGAGGTATTTGACGTAGGCGGAACAAAAGTAGCCGTCATTGGGTTGGCGAACCGTCATCCTACGCAAGATACCAAGGAGTACTATTTCACGAAGCCGCTTTTTGCCCTTGAAAGTGCGTTGGCTCAGTTGGAAAAGGAACAACCGTCTTTGGTGGCAGTTTTAGTGCATGATTCGCTTGTTGATTACAAAAATGGAATATTGCCCTATATGGGAGATATTGCCCAAAAGTATGGGGATAAAGTTCACGTGGTTTTAGGGGGACATGCCCATAAAATTTTTCAAAATGAATTTATCAATGGAGTCTTGTATGCCGAAAGCGGCTACCATTTAACGAATGTAACAAAAGTAACGGCAGATATTGATGATAAAACCGGAAAAGTGCGTAAAATATCCTCGCAGTTGATAGCGCTGGACGTGGAAAAAACCGGTAGCGATAAAACCGTTGAACAATTGGCGGATTCTTTTAAAGAGGTTGCCTTAGAAGAAATTATTGGACAGGCGGGGGCCGATTTATCTAAGTTTCCCGTAGCCAAAAACGAAAAGGATTCCCCGCTAGATGATTGGATTAGCGACTTGGGGCGCCAGTATACAAAAACAGATATTTTTATTCATAATACGGGCGGAACGCGAATTAGTTTGGAAAAAGGGCCTGTTACAAAGCGTATGCTTATTGATTTGTTTCCCTTTGAAGACAAAATGGTAACGATGGAAGTATCCGGTTTGACTCTTAAAAATTTCATTCGCGCGGGGTTAGTTCCTTGGAATAAATATGTTTATTCCGGTCTTCAAATTTCGTATGCTTTAACTAAGAAGGGACGTGTAAAAAATTTAGAAGTATTGCTTAACGGCAAAGCGATTGAAAATCACAAAATGTACCGCGTGGGAACGAACTCCTACGTGGCTAAACAAAAGGTGTTTAAAAAATCGGAAAAACAGTCTTCCGGTGAAAAATCAGTTCGCCAGTTGGTGGCAAAATCTTTTGCAACAGGACCGGTTTTTCCGCCAAAAACAGGACGTATTATCTTGAAATAAGGAGCCTAGTATGAAAAAAGTTAGTTTATTAGCTATTTTATTGGTTTTACCGCTCTTATTGGTGGCCAAAACCGTTACAATTTATCACACCAGTGATACGCATGGTTTTTTCTACCCTAAAAAAGGGCAGGGTGGTTTTGCGGCGCTGGCTGCGGTACTTAAAAGCGGTCCGCAAGATTACCTGCTTTTAGACAGTGGCGACTTTGCCAATGGAACTATTGAAACTAAAAATTCCAAAGGGGCAAAAGCGGTAGAACTGATGAATGCTGTAGGTTATGATGCTACAACAATTGGCAATCACGAGTTTGATTTCAAAGAACCACAGGTAATGCCGTTATTAAAAAAAATTCAATTTGCTATTTTAGCTGCCAATTTTATAGAAGCTGACACGTTGAAACGTCCGGATTTTGTGTTGCCTTATAAAATTTTCACACGTAACGGGGTAAAGATAGCTGTGATTGGTTTAGCAAATCATAATCCAACCAATCCGGCCACCAAATATACTTTTGCAAAGCCGTTAGAAACATTAGAGTTTGTTTTGGCTGAAGTGGAAAAAGAGCATCCCCAAGTGGTGGTAGTTATCGTGCATGATGCACTAAGAGATGATAAACATGGTACGCAATCGTATGTGGGCGATATTGGCAAAAAATATAAGGATAAAGTACAGGTGGTGTTAGGGGGCCATGCGCACAAAATTGTTCAAAATGAAAAAATAAACGGTGTTCTTTTTGTAGAAAGCGGATGTCACTTGCAGAATGTCAGTAAAATTACAGTTACGCTAGATGATAAAACCGATAAGTTTGTAAAAGCGGAATCGGAACTGATCCCTTTAGTGGTGGCTAAAACCGGGGAAGATAAAAAAATTGCCGAGTTGGCTAATTCGTTACGGGAACCCGGTGTGGACGAAGTGGTAGGCGTCATTGAAGAACCTTTACTAAAGAAAGCACCGGTTGCTTCTCACAAAGATTCGCCGCTTGATAACTGGATTGCTGATTTAGGAAGAGCCTACTCCAAGGCGGACGTGTTTATTCACAACTTGGGCGGTACGCGGGTAGATATGAAGGCCGGAGAAGTTACTAAGCGCGATTTAATAGATATTCATCCGTTTGATAACACGATTACACAAGTAACAGTCAATGGTCGTTTCTTAAAACGCTTTGTTAAAACAAATTTAGTGCCGAAAAATTTATATGCTTATTCCGGTTTAGCGGTAACCTATAAAGTAAACAAGAAAGGCAAAGTAAAAGATTTGCATATCTGGGTAAATCAAAAACCGCTTAAAAACCGTCAAAAATATACTATTGCCACTAACACGTATATTGCAAACGGCGGTAGCGAAGGATATTTGTTTAAACAAATCCCGGCCTCCCAGAAAAAATTATTAGGAACAAAAAACATTCGGGATTTAATGGAAGACGGCCTTCGCCAAGGGGATGTGGTCCCGGCGCCGACAGGACGTGTGGTAGAGTTGTAATGAAACAAAGACGTGGGCTTTTCATTTATCTACTTATGCTGGGGCTATTACTTATGGGTTGCCAGCAAGAGGAGTCCACACAAATTGACATTTTTTACACAGCGGATGTAGCCGGTTTTTATTATAGCCGCCCGGAACCTCAATTGGATAATCAAGAGGTCGGCGGCTATGCTGTTTTAAAAGCTTTTTTGGACAAACAGGAAAAGCCGTTTCTCTTTTTTGATGGGGGGAATTGGTTCGGCGTTTCTCCGGAAAGTGCTATGACGCAAGGGAAATTTATGATTCCCTTTCTGCAACAAATGCCCTATGCGGCTGGTGCGGTAACGGCGGCGGATTTTTCCTTTGGCTGGCCGGTACTTCGCGGGATCATTCGGGAACAAGATTTTCCGTTTGTCATTTCCAATGTAACTTTGGAAAATCAAATTCCTTGGCCCATGCACGATTATCAGATCTTCACACGAGAAAATATCAAAATAGGTGTTTTAAGTTTAGTAAATCCACAGGCTATGCAGACTTATAAATCACGTTTAGCGGGTTTTGGGGTGCAAGATCCGATAGACCGTGCCCGGGAAATGGTAACTTTACTTAAAGAAAAAGGGGTAGATTTTGTAATAATACTCAGTTCGCTGGGGGAATGGGATTCTTACTGGCGAGATGAAACATTAGCGAGTGAAGTGGAACACATTGATTTAATTTTAAGTGCGGGTAAAAACTTGGAAAACGAGGAGCAAGAACGTATCAATAATACATATATTGTCTATCCTGGTTTGGGGTTGGAGCGTTTAGCACATATTACGCTTTCGTTTACCAAAAATAAACAGTTAAAAGAGTTGCATGTTGAAAATATTTCGCTAGTTAAAAGCGTGTACCAAGAAGAGGAAAAACTTGCTTTACAAGTGCAAGAAATGCGTGAAAATACGCGTCAAAAAATGAAAGCTCGCCTTACGCAAAGTAGCGAAGTTGTTGCTCATTCCCTGCAAGAAGAATCTAAACTGGGTGATTTGATGGCCGATTGTTTGCACTCTTGGGCTAAATTAGATGGAGTTATTTTAAATTCAGATTCGCTACGCAAGGAACTTCCTTTGGGAATAATCACAGAGTATGATTTGTATAACACCTATCCTTACGGAGATAATATTACTTTTATTACTATTCGCGGAAAAGATTTTATTCGCGCGTTGGAAGCCTCTGTGAACGAGCCGGACAATTTCCCTCAGATAGCTGGATTTTCCGTGCAATATAATCCCCAAAAAATGTTGGGTAAACGGATTAAACAAATTACGCTTTCCAACGGACGCATTATCCGGCCGGAAGAAAAATACCGCTTCGCGATAACCGACCATATTTTAGCGGGTGGTTTCGGGCATGATTTATTTATCAATTCGCTGGAATTTAAAAATACATTTGTAGAAGCTCGTCAAATTATGCGGGCTTGTTTAGTTAAGCAAAAGAATTTAAAAGTTCCTGCTTTGGGTCGTTGGAAAAAAGTAAAATGAGTGTGATTGTTCCGCTTAAAATCGGTTCGGTTGTTTGCAAAAATAACTTGGTGCTGGCTCCCATGGCCGGCATTACGGATAGCCCCTTTCGCGTACTTTGTTTGCGCGGCGGCGCCGGGCTTGTGTGCGCCGAAATGGTATCAGCCCATGCGTTACACTACGGAAACGCTAAAAGCGGACGGATGTTGCAGGTAAACTCCAAAGAACATCCGGTATCTATGCAAATTTTTGGCGCAGACGAACAAACCATTCGCGAGGCCGCACAAAATGCCCAGCGCGCCGGAGCCGATATTATAGATTTAAATGCGGGTTGCCCGGTCAAAAAAATCAATAAAGCCGGGGCCGGTTGCGTGCTGATGAAAGACGAAGTGAAACTGGGGCGCTTGTTAGAAGCGGCGGTTAAAGCGGTAAAAATCCCGGTTACGCTCAAAACGCGAATTGCGCTAAATCATCATGAATTTTTAGGCGCGAAGTTAGCTAAGTTAGCTGAAAATTGCGGTGCGGCGGCAGTAACTTTGCATGCGCGTGCGGCCGTAGATGTGCATAGCGGAGAGCCGAATGTAGAGGCACTTGCCAATGCATGCGCGGCGGTAAAAATCCCGGTAATCGGGAATGGCGGCGTAACAAGTGCAACGCGTGTGAAAGAATTTTTAGCGGCCGGGTGCAGCGGGGTTATGATTGGGCGCGGTGCGGTAGGGAACCCGTTTATTTTCCAAGATATTATAGACGAACTTTCCGGAAAAAATCCGCCAACTCACACGCCGCAAAAGCGGCTAGCAATTTACCAGGCGCTTATTGAAGAAAACGTTGCTTACTACGGGGAGCGTATTGGGGTCAACCGCAGCCGCAAAACAGCCGGATATTGGATTGGAGGTTTTCCCAATGCGGCCGAAGTACGCGGCAAATTCGTACGGTTAGATACGTTGGCGGAAATTCAAGCACTCTTTGCAGATGTATTAAACAAATTGATGTAAAAAATCTTCCATTTTGTTATAATATATAGGAAACCACGAGTCATTAAGGCAGCGGCCACCACTCCGTTGCGCTAATTACAAAAGGTAGAAATTAAACATGACAAAAACTTTTTTACCTTCCGTTAAGGAAGTAGAAACCACCCGGAAATGGCATCACATTGATGCCTCCGGTCAAACGCTCGGCAGACTGGCAACTCGTATTGCCGTGTTGCTGATGGGCAAACACAAAAAAACGTATACGCCCCATATGGACTGCGGCGACTTCGTCGTTGTTACCAACGCCGGTAAAGTAAAACTCACCGGTAAAAAAATGGAACAAAAAGTGTATTTCTCGCACTCCGGTTATGCCAAAGGCGCCAAAGAAACGCCGGTCAAACGCGTGCTTGAAAACAACCCGACCCGTGTGCTGGAATTGGCCGTCAAACGTATGTTAGACGAAAATAAACTCCGCGCGCCGCGCATGAAACGCTTGCGCTTATTCGCCGGCGAAGAACATACCTTCACCGAACGCATGGGTAAATAAGAGGGATTTTTATGAACAATACGAAAGACTTAAAAACCGGTAGAAGAAAAACCTCCGTTGCCACCGTTTCTTTACTTAAAGGCAATGGGAACATTACCGTAAATACCAAATCATTAGACGAATATTTTGGTAACAATGCTCGCTGCAAAGCGGCCGTAAAGGCTCCTTTAGTGGTAACGAACACCGAAAAAGAATACGACGTTACCGCCAAAGTATTGGGTGGAGGTGTCTCTTCCCAAGCCGGAGCACTTCGCCACGCGATTGCCCGTTCCTTAGCGGCGGTAAGCGAAGATCTTAAAAAAGCCGTCAAGAAAGCCGGTTATTTAACGCGCGATCCCCGTATGGTGGAAAGAAAGAAACCCGGTCAACCCGGTGCGCGCAAACGCTTCCAATTCTCCAAACGTTAATCGTTGTTGGAAGTTGTTGGAAATTTACAAATGGCTCTGCTTTTGGCGGAGCCGTTTTTGCGTTATAAAACTAAAATTTACAATATTTAAGATAATATGATAGATTATAAATGTTGTAAAAACTTATTTGTAGGAGTTTGATGATGAAAAAAATATTATTTTTAGGGGCTGGGGCTTTGATGTTAGGGGCCTGTGCTACTCCTCCAACGGAAGCAGGAACTGCTCTTTTTGCCCAAACTACCCAACCACTCATGGTTACTGCCGCAACAGGGACCAAAACAGGTCGTGCTTGTGCCACGAACATTTTGGGACTATATATTTCGGGTGATATGTCTGTAGAAGCCGCTAAACGGGCCGGACGTATTACACAAGTAGCTTCTGTGAATAAAGAAGTCAAAAGCTATGCTGTATATTCGGAAGTATGTACCATTGTAACCGGGAAATAAGGTAGCTTGTTTAATTATAAAAGGGGCCTCTTACGAAGCCCCTTTTTTACATATAAAATAAATGGTGCCGAGGGACAGGATCGAACTGTCGACACCTGGTTTTTCAGACCAGTGCTCTACCACTGAGCTACCTCGGCACTACCTATATATACTATCAAATTTTAAAACAGGACGCAAGATTAAAATCGCGTATGTTGGATGAGGATCCGTACGGCTTGTTCCAAAAAATCTTGGTCTGCTTGCCCAAAACGGTTTTTAATGGGAGCATCAATATCCAGTACACCCCATAACGAACCTTGCACAAAAATCGGCACTACGATTTCACTTTGCGATGCACTATCACACGCGATATGTCCCGGGAAAGCATGTACGTCAGACACGAGGAGTGTTTGCCCTTTTTCGCAAGCGGCCCAACAAACTCCCTTGCCGCGTTTTAACCGGGTGCAAGCAACTTTCCCTTGAAAAGGACCTAGGACGAGTTCATCTCCTTGCAAGCGGTAAAATCCGGCCCAGTTCAATGTGGGCATTTCTTGAAAAATAAATGCAGCAAAATTGGCCAAATTGGCCCACAAATCTGATTCGTGTTCCAATAACGCTTGCAGTTGTTTTAAACGTAATAACATATTTCTATTTTACAATAACCAAACGGATTATTGCACCAATTCTTCAAAAGACATATACTTTATGGTAGGGAAGTTTGGATGACTTATTTTTCCGGATTTCCAAGAAGGAGATTTATGCCAAGAATTGAAGTGGATACAAATCGCTGTAAAGCGTGTTATCTGTGCGTAAATGCATGCCCCAAAAAATGTTTGGGAAAATCTAAAACGATTAGCAAGAAGGGATACTTCCCAGCGGAGCAACAACGCCCGCAAGATTGCATTGGATGCAAAATGTGTTATGTGATGTGCCCCGATGTGGCCATTACGGTACTAAAAGATTAACAGGATTTTTATTTATGAGCGAAAAGACATTACGAAAAGGAAACGAGGCCCTTGCTGAAGGGGCCATTCGCGCCGGAGCTCGTTTTTTTGCCGGGTATCCTATTACCCCGCAAAACGAAGTGCCGGAATATATGTCGGCCTATATGGCAGACGCCGGCGGTGCATTTGTGCAGGCCGAAAGTGAAGTAGCCGCGATTAACATGGTCTACGGTGCAGCCGCTACCGGAACGCGCAGTATGACTTCTTCTTCCTCCCCGGGTATTAGCTTAAAACAGGAAGGAATTACGTATTTAGCCAGTGCTGATTTGCCGTGCCTGATTGTCAACGTGATGCGCGGCGGGCCGGGGCTAGGCAGTATCGGCGGTGCGCAGGGGGATTATTTCCAAGCTACGCGCGGCGGCGGAAATGGCGATTATCACGTGATTGTGTTGGCTCCCAACTCGGTAGAAGAACTGGGCAATTTTCCCAAACTCGGTTTTGAACTAGCCGAAAAATACCGCATGCCTTGTATGATTTTGGCTGATGGTATTTTGGGGCAGATGATGGAGAGCATGTCGTTTAATTTTGACCCGGTGGACCCGAATAAACTCGGTAAGTTTGACTGGGCGGTGGATATTAACAAAAACGGCCGCAAGAAAAACAATGTGTTTTCCTACAAAGGCGATAATTTGATTGCCGACGTGGTGGAACGCGCCAAACGCTATGGGCTTATTGAACGGACAGAAGCGCGCTATGAGGAACGCAATACCGAAGATTGCGACGTGCTTTTAGTGGCATACGGTCTGTCTTCCCGCGCGTGTTTAGAAGCCGTTAATCATGCAAAAGAAGAAGGTTTAAAAGTGGGCTTGTTCCGCCCGATTACGTTGTGGCCGTTTCCTGCTAAACGCTTAGCCGAACTGGCTCAAAAAACAAAAGCGATTTTAACCGTGGAACAAAGCTTGGGCCAACTGGTGCAAGATGTAAAATTAGCCGTGGGCGACAAAACCCCCGTCTATTTGCAAGCGTATCCGGCAGGTGGACAGCCCGACGGCGCGGCTATTTTAACCGGTGTGCGTTCTTGCTTGTCTGGCGGTAAAGAAGGACTTTTCGATTTGCAAGAACATGCCAACGGTTTTACCTATGAATGTAAGCGTGATTTGTCGCTTGGCGTACAAGGCGACCGCAAGGGGGAAACAAAATGAGTACTGTTTTAGCAAAAAAACCGCAAAGCTTAACGGATGTTCCCATGCACTATTGCCCTGGTTGCGGACATGGGATTGTGCATCGCCTACTGGCAGAAACATTTGATGAGTTAAAAATTGCAGACCGCGTAATTGGCGTAGCTCCGGTGGGTTGTGCCGTATTTGCCGACTCGTATTTTGCGTGCGATTGCGTACAAGGTGCGCACGGACGCGGCCCGGCCATTGCTACCGGCATTAAACGCTCTAAACCACAAGCGATTGTGTTTTCCTATCAAGGCGATGGCGACTTGGCGTCTATCGGTATGGCGGAAATTGTACATGCCGCCGTGCGTAGCGAAAATATTACGGTGATTTTTATCAATAACGCGATTTACGGAATGACCGGCGGTCAAATGGCACCGACCACACTCGTTGGTCAAGTAGCCACCACCGCTCCCAAAGGGCGCGACCCGAAACTGCAAGGTTGGCCGATTAACATGTGTGAAATGCTCGCGCAGATTACCGGTTCCAAATACTTAGCGCGCGTAGCGGTAGATACGCCGCAAAACGTGCTTAAAGCCAAACAATGTATTAAAAAAGCGTTTGAAAACCAAGTAAACGGTGTTGGGTTTTCCATGGTGGAAGTGTTGTCCCAATGCCCGACAAACTGGCATGCAAGCGTAGAACAAGCGCTTGAATTTGTGCGTACCAAAATGATGGTGCAATATCCGCTGGGTGTATTTAAGGACGAGGGGGCGAAATAATGTATCAAGGTATTCGTATTGCAGGTTTTGGCGGTCAAGGTGTTGTTTCGGCCGGAATTTTACTTGCGCAAGCCGGTGTGGAAGATAAAAAGAACGCCAGTTGGCTTCCTTCCTACGGCCCGGAAATGCGCGGCGGTACGGCGAATTGTTCGGTAGTGGTAACCGACGGCGAAGTGTATACGCCGATTGTGTCCGTGCCGGAAACGGTTATCGTAATGAACGAGCCGTCACTTCCCAAATTTGAGCCGCTACTAAAAAAAGGCGGACTACTGATTTTAAATAGTTCGCTTATCAACTCGCGCCCGACGCGTACCGACATCAAAACGGTGTGTGTTCCTTGTAACGAAATTGCGCAACAAGTGGGCATGGACCGCATTGCCAACTTGGTGGCGCTCGGTGCTTTTGTCAAGCTAACTGGTGCGGTTAGTTTGGAAAGTGTCGCCGACGCGATGAAGAAAGTTTACAAACGCGCCAAGCCGGAAATGTTGGAGCTAAACAAAAAGGCTCTTCAAGCCGGGTTTGACGCGGTGAAGTAATTTTTTACATAAGGTAAAACAACTTAGCTTCCAGGGATTGTATCCTTGGAAGCTTTTAATTTCTAAGCGC
>CACZKQ010000033.1 GCA_902781765.1 uncultured Elusimicrobium sp.
ATTCTTATTTTTTTTATTACACTGAAGGGGTACGTTAAATATGTACGTTAATATTAACGACTATCCTTTAAAGGAGGAGTTTAAAAATGGCTGAAAAAGTATTGAAAGTAGGCATGGACCGCGAAGACGGTTTCTTGTACTACATTGACAAAGACGGTGATATCGCTCGCGTGCAAATGGCCCGCGGTGGCAAAAAAGGTGGTAAACCGAAAAAAGTAGAAAAATGCGGTATCAAAAAAGAAAAAGGATACTTGTATTTCTTGGACAAAAAAGGCGATATTTCTCGCGCCAAAATGGTAAACGCCAAATAAGTTTGCAGTTTACTAAAAACCCCCGGTTTACGCCGGGGGTTTTTATGTATAAATTGCTATTCTACATTGTGTAAGCAGTTTGACCGCTTGGCCCCCATCCTCCCAAATGCCAGCCGATAAATTCCCAACCACTCAAATAAAAAGCCCACTTTTAGTGAGCTTTTTATTTTGGTGATGTAAGAAATGTATCTATTATTCACTAAAACAACCACTTCCCGTAATGCACCCGGAAGCACTACTTTTACCTACTATTTTTTGACACCAATTTTGAGTACTTCCATATCCGTTTGCACACAATTTCTTACCGTTTTTAAAACTTAACGCATAATCAAAACTAGAATCTCCATACCAATTTTGATTGGTATGCGGAAGACGTACTGCCATTGCCGGCTCTGCTTGGGCCGAGGCACCACTTGCCCAATCAGTTCCTATTCCATAACCAAAATTCTTAGTTTTAAATCCGGATTCTAGACCTATAGCGGCAGGTCCACCTGGAATGGATGGCCCCCCTCCGCGAGTACTTACATTTTCAAAATTAATATCCAAATCATCTAACGAATAGATAACATTATTTGTGTCCATTTCCATATTTTTGCGTTTCTCGGCTTCGTTAATAGCTTTCAACATTACCCACGCTTCAGCCGCACGCGATTTTTCTACCGCTAGTTGATATTGCGGCAAAGCAACTGACGCCAAAATACCAATAATAAGTACTACCACTAATAATTCAATTAGTGTAAAGCCTAATCGGCTTGTATTTGCATTTTTCATAAGCTCTCCTTGTGTTTTAATTCAAACTACAAAGGCAGTGTATCAAAAAAAAAAAACCAGTCAAGCCTTTTCTATCCTTTTGCAAAAACAAAAAAGATTGTATAACAATCATTACTCCTCTTGATTTTTTATTATTCCCCGCTACACTACTAATATCCGCAGTACAGGAGGCTTATCAAAGAACCGTTCATTCCGCCGTAGATTTTCGTTGTGTCCGGACAAACCGGCTTTTCCTCTACGCGCGCGAGCGCGCGCAAACCATTGACAGTAAACTTTATTTAATGGTTAAATAGAATGACGGGATTATACTTCCCGTAACCGTATTGGAGGAATTATGGATATTAAAATTACTGCAAAAAACATCAAATTAACGCCGGCTATTAAGGAATTTATCAATACCCGCGTCGGAAAAATTGAAAACTTTATTGATAATATCGTATCAGCACAAGTATTGATTTCCGTGGAGAAAAAAATTAACCAAAAAGCCGAAATCATCTTGCATACCGGAGCTAAAACGACCATCAATGCCAGCGCGGTAGAAAACAATTTGTATAAAGCAATTGATGCCGCCGCCGTCAAAGCAGAAGCTCAAGCTAAAAAAATTAAAAACAAAGCCAAAGCACGCAAAGTATCTAAAAAATCAGTAAAAGCAGTAGAAATGGGTACCTTCGCCGAACCGGTGCTTTTGCCGCAAAACGACGTTAAATTTTCCGTCATTAAGCAAGTGGAAGTTACGCCTATGAATCCGGAAGATGCCGCCTATGAAATGGAACGGCTTGGCTACTCCTTCTGGATGTTTTTAGACGAAGATTCCAAACAAATCAACTTGATTTTTAAACGCTTAGACGGTACCTACGGTTTAATCAAACCCGTACGCAAAAAATAACACGTAGGGGCAACATGGAATTTACCAAATCCATTACGGTAGCGGAACTGCTCCAGGTTAAGCAACTTAACCTGGAGCTGGTCTGCGGCAAGCGGTATATCCAACGAGAAATTACACTGGGCAGCGTCAACCGCCCAGGGCTCGCACTCGGTGGACATATGGATAATTTCCGCGCCAAAGCCGTACAGGTTTTTGGACGGGCCGAACAGGCTTTCTGTCAAAAAGAAAATAAAACACGCTTACGTGCAAACCTTGCCAAAATGCTCACAGAATTTGATGTTCCGTGCGTAATTATGGCGGCCGACATGGACCCGTTGCCGGCTGTGCGCAAAACGTGTTTAGCCTCGGATGTCCCTGTTTTAAAAACAAGTATGGAAACGTCCGCTTTTTCGGCAGAATTTTCCCGTTTTTTAGATGAAAAATTAGCTCCGATTACGCATGTACACGGCGTACTGGTTGACGTAAACGGGGTTGGGGTGTTAATCCGCGGTGAATCCGGAATCGGAAAAAGTGAATGTGCGTTAGAACTGATTAAACGCGGCCATATTTTTGTAGCGGACGACGTAGTAGAAATCCAAAAAAGCCGCGGGCGCTATTTAATGGGGTCTTGCCCAACCATGCTTAAGCACTATATGGAAGTACGAGGGCTTGGTATTTTGGACGTGCCACTCCTTTTTGGAGTGGGCGCGACACTGGATGAAACTAAAATTGATATGGAAGTAGTGCTTACTTCCCCCACCAAAGCGCCACTGGACCGCTTGGGAGTGGAACAAAAAACATCTGATATTTTAGGAGTTGCCATTCCTTCGCTCGTGTTGCCCGTTACACCCGGGCGAAACTTAGCTATTTTAATTGAAGTAGCTTCCATGAACCAGCAACTTAAAAGCCAAGGCATTTTTTCGGCCAAAGAATTTAGTCAAAAAATTTTAGATAAAATGAAAAAAGGAAACGGTAAGCCCGATGGAAACAAATAAACGGCACATTTTTATTATTACTGGCAGGAGCGGGGCAGGTAAATCCCAAGCATTAAAAATGTTTGGGGATTTAGGGTTTTATTGCGTGGACAACTTACCCCTTGCACTATTTGAAAATTTCATCTCTTATGTGCGCGAAAACGAAACCCTTCAAAATATCGCCCTGGGCATTGATATTCGCGAAGGGGACCGTCTGCGCGAAATGCCAAAGTTGCTTAATGCCATGGCAAAAAATGATTTTTCCGTCAAAGTAGTTTTTTTAGATGCTAGCGAAGAATGTTTAATCCGCCGTTTTTCCGAAACAAAACATAAACATCCTATCCACAAAAAACTGGTCGCCGCCATTGAACATGAACGCGAGTTTCTTTCTCCCATCCGCACCATGGCCGACAAAGTAATTGATACCAGTGATTTAAAATTAGGAGAACTTAAAGAAAAGCTTTCCGCTTTAATTACACTTAAACGTGCCGGCGATATGCAGATTTCAGTCATGTCTTTTGGATTCAAATACGGAATCCCAAAAGACTGCGATATTGTAATGGATGTACGCTTTTTACCCAATCCATATTATGTAAAAGATTTAAAAGAAAAAACCGGTCTTGATAAACCGGTTCAGGATTATATTATGTCGTTCCCGGACGCGCCCGAGTTTGCTACGCGTTTTGCTGATCTCATTAAATACTTGATTCCTAAGTATATCACCGAAGGAAAAAGTTATTTAACAATTGCTATGGGGTGTACCGGAGGAAAACATCGCAGTGTATTTATGGCCCATCAATTGGCCGCTTATTTAAACAAACTGGGGCTAAGTGCCTCAGAATTTCACAGGGATATAGGACTCTAATTATGGTAAAAATTATTTTAGTTACACATGGCCACTTGGCTCAGGAAATGTTGGATACCGCTGCACAAATTATCGGCAAACCCGCTGATGACGGTTTTGCCGTATTTTCTGTAACAGCCGCCGCTTCCGTAGAAAAAGAAGCTGAAAAATTGAAAAAAACATTGGCACAATGTACAGATGGGGCAATCATCTTAACAGATATTTTTGGCGGCAGTGCCACCAATATTTCGCTTACGGCCAGCAAAGATTTTGCAAATAGTTATGTGATCACCGGGCTCAATTTAAGTATGCTCTTAACCGCTATTAACAGCCGCAAAAAATTAGCCGCTAAAGAGCTGGCTGAAAAAATTGAACCCGACGGAAAACGCGCTGTAATCAACGCCACAGAACTTTTAATTAAAGGATTATAATGCCCATTGTTTTTGCACGTGTAGACGACCGCTTAATTCATGGCCAAGTGGTTCAAGCTTGGTTACCGGAATTAAATATAGATGAGGTTCTAATCTCTTGCCCAAAAGGAAAAGAAGGAACACTCAACGAGGGGTTATTGCGTCTAAGTCTACCGTATGAATATGAATTGTCTATTCTCAATGCGCCGCAAGCTATGCGCCATGCAGCTACTTCTAAGCGACGAATTTTTTTGTTGCTTTCTTCGTTGGAAGCTTTTGCCGATTTAGTAAAAGAAGGACTGCAAATTAAATCCGTTAATATTGGCGGCATGCATTTTAAAGAAAATGCCCAAAAAATAGCCGAACATGTTTTCTTGGACGAGAAAGATAAACAACTGTTAAAGTTAATTCATGATTTAGGTATTGCTATTGAAACACGCGCCGTACCCAATGGCATTTCTATCTCCCTTAGTGAGGTACTGCCTAAATGACCCCTGCCCTTTTTTGCCTGTGTATACTGGCAGCCTTTTTGGAATTGGATACCACCTACGCTTTTCAGCTTACACTCTCTCGCGGAATTATTGCTGCACCGCTTTTTTCGCTTATCACAGGGGACGTAATGGCCGGCATACAAGTGGGAGTTTTTACAGAACTCTTATTTACAGATGTAAATCCCTTAGGAGGTATTTTGCCTCCCAGCGCCGTAGTTTGTTCTGCCGTTGCATTAGCACTACATGCTTGCGGAATAGAACTCTATATTACTTTTATTTTCGGTGTAATTATTGCTTTATTGTTTGCCATGGTAGAAAAATATCGCCGCAAGAGTCGGTTCCGTTTTTTAATTTATTGGGAGCAAAAAATTATTCAAAGACCAGCGCGGATTAACCAAGCTATTTTGCTTTCTTTATCTTCTTCCGTTGCCATTAACTTTTTAATTCTTTTTGTATTTATTTGGAGTGCAATCCCAGTTGCCAGTTGGTTGGCATTTCACCTTCCGGATCAAGCCCAAGTAGCTTGCAAGTTTGCATACATGGCAGTTCCGTGGATAGGCCTTTCCGCCCTGATTCCGCAATTCCGCTTAAAAACGAGGTAAAAAATGTCCTTTAAATTACAACTGATTTTATTTTTACGTTCGTTTTTCTTGCAAACAGGTTGGAACTACCGAAAATACCAAAATATTGGGTTTACATTTGTCATGTGGCCTTTTCTAAAAAACTTATATAAGCAAGATCCAGATGCGTTACCCTCCGTAGTAACACGATACTTGCAGAATTTTAATACGCATCCGGTCATGGCTTCCTTTTGTTTTGGCGCACTTGCCCGCCAGGAAGAAGATATCTTACGCACTAAAAATGCCAAGGAACTGGAAGAACAGATCCTATTATGGGCGGAAATTAAAAAAGGACTCTCCATTACAACGGCTTCAATAGGGGACCGGCTTTTTTGGGGTACATTAAAACCCTTTTCGTTACTGGTAGCTTTATTTTTGTGGCTGGTGATGGGAATCAATTTCTTTGAAATTCAACTGCCGCCGGCGCCGTCTTTATGGTATGTATTCTCCGCAGGAGCAGTAGCTTTCATTTCATTTAACGCAGTTGCGTTGTTTATCAAATGGAAAGGGCTTTCTATCAGTTACCATAACGAAGATCACCGTTGCTTTGGACTTACGGAATTCCACTGGAACGAAACAATCTATAATGCCAAACGTTTGGGCCTCGTTTTTACCATTGGCATGCTACTACTTGGAATCTATTACTTTATGCAAACGTCGCATGCGCAAAATGTGCAATTTATGACGAAAGCCATATTGGTATTATTTTTTATCAGTATTAGTTTTATTACACGCCGCTTACGCATTCCTAATATGTACTTATACTTGATAGCGGTACTTGTATTTAATATCGTATGTTATCTATAAGGGGAGAATTTTGTGATACAACAAGACTTAGAAATTAAAAACCGTTTAGGATTACACGCCAGGCCCGCCGCACTGATTGCACAAACAGCCGCCGGCTTTGGTTGTGATATTTCGCTGGCTAAAGACGGCATCACTGTTAATGCTAAAAGTATTATGGGGGTTATGATGCTAGCCGCGGAATATGGATCCTCCCTGAAATTATCCACAAACGGAAGCGATGAAAAAGATGCTTTTGAAGCAATCAAGGCCTTGTTTGACAATAAATTTAATGAAGAATTTTAGGAGCGTTGCGTGCTTGTATTAAAAGGTTTACCAGCCAGCCCAGGAATTGCGATCGGCCCGGCCGTTTTATTGCCGGGAGAAGTGATATCCGTTTCCCGGCAATATATCCCGGAAAATGAAATCAACGGCGAACTGGAAAAAATTCATTTAGCTATGCAAAAAACACTTGCAGAACTAAACGAATGTGAACAAAAAGTAAATCATGCTTTGGGTGCGGAATATGCCAATTTAATGAGCACGCACAAACTTATTTTGCAAGATCCTGCATTGTTATCCTCACTGGAACAAAAAATTAAAAATGAATTTTTATCTGCTCAAGCAGCTTTATTCCTTACCCTGCAACAATTTGTTGCCCCGTTTGATAAAATAGAAGACCCCTTCTTTAAAGAACGCCGCAACGATATTTTTGATGTGGGCAGACGGTTGGCTACCAATCTAACCGGCGATAAAGAGCATTTTTTAGCTTCGATCACAAAACCTTCACTTTTGGTAGCCCACAACTTATATCCATCGGATACTATTAACTTACAAGCCAATAAAGTGATTGGATTTTGTACAGATGTCGGAGGGAAGACCAGTCACACCGCGCTGTTGGCACAAAGTTTAAAAATACCGGCAGTCGTTGGGCTGGGAACAGCCTCCAAAGACGTACACGCCGGTGATACGCTGATTATTGACGGTGAAAATGGGCTACTCGTCATCAATCCGGACCGGTATACGTTGTCTAATTATCGTAAAATCCAACGTGATGTTAAAAAAACTGAGTCGCTCTTAAAAACGATTAACCATTTGCCGGTTATCACACAAGACGGTCATTCCCTAAAACTTTACGTTAATTACGACCCCCGTACCGATAACAAAGACAACAAGCGTTTGATTACCGACGGCCTTGGTTTATTACGTACCGAATTTGTTTTTATGGGGACACCCCGGCCGCCGACAGAAGACGAACAATACCAAGTTTATTTATCCGTAGCCAAGCGCTTTGATATGCGCCCGGTCACCATTCGCTTAGCTGACTTGGGCGGCGATAAAATCCCGGATTTTCCGTTAGATGAACTTCAACAAGACGACAATCCTTTTATGGGTTGTCGCGGGATTCGCCTATTTCTAAAAAACCCGGATTTGCTATATACGCAACTGCGCGCGATTGTCCGCACCGCTTGTGAAGTGCCTGCCCAAGTGCGTATTATGATTCCAATGGTCTCCTCAGTAGAGGAAGTCCGCCATGTCAAAAAGGCATTTGGCGAGGTGCTGGACGAATTTGCCGCGCAAGGGAAATACCCTGTTAATAAAATTGCCTTGGGCGCTATGATAGAGGTCCCCTCGGCGGCGCTGGCCTTGGATGGAATGATTGGAGAGATAGATTTTGTTTCCATTGGCACGAATGACTTGATACAATATCTAGTGGCAGTAGATCGTGTGAATCAGGAAGTCGCGCACATGTATGACCCCTGTCATCCGGCAGTAGCACGTACCCTAAATTTAATTATTCAAACTGCGCATAAACGCGGTAAAGAAGTAAGTATTTGCGGCGAATTAGCGTCCGATTCTAAAATGCTGCCTATGTTACTAGGGCTAAACGTGGACGCTTTATCTGTAACACCACGTATGTATTTACGTGTTAAAAACAACATCCGCCGCGCCAATTTTGAACATTGTGCCGATTTGGCCCAAGCCGCCCTGCTGATGGGCAGCTCGGACGAAATCCGTAATTTAATAGAGCAGAACAACGAACATGAAAATCCGTAATTTTTCCATTGTAGCCCACATTGACCACGGTAAGACCACGCTGTCCGACCGTATTTTAGAAGATACCGGCACCGTACCCAAGCGCAAAATGCAAGCCCAACTGCTTGACGGCATGGACTTAGAGCGCGAACGCGGTATTACCATTAAAGCCAAAGCCGTACGTATCCAATACAAAGATTATATTTTAAATTTAATTGACACTCCCGGACATGTGGATTTTTCCTACGAAGTAGCGCGCTCGTTACGCGCGTGCGAAGGCGTTTTACTGCTGGTAGATGCGTCGCAAGGGGTGGAAGCGCAGACGGTAGCGCATGCGCATTTGGCGCAAAGTTTGGGGCTTAAAATCATCCCCGTGATGAACAAAGTGGATTTGTCGCAATCGGATGCGGACGCCTCTGAAGAACAGTTATGGGATATTTTGCGCGAACCCATTGAAGCCGAGCGCGTCAGTGCCAAAACCGGCATGGGAATTGAACACCTATTAGACCGCATTATCCAAGATGTGCCTGCGCCCCAAGGCGACGCCAAAGCGCCGCTACGCGCATTGATTTTTGATTCGTACTACGACCCTTTCCGCGGCGTAATTATGTATGTGCGCTTAGTGGACGGCTCTATTAAGCCGGGGCAAATGATTCAGTTTATGTCATCGGGAGCTTCATATAAAACCGAAGAAATCGGTTTTATGACCCCCAAACAACTTCACAAAACCGACCAACTTTCCGCCGGCGAAGTGGGCTATTTAGTGGCCGGCATTAAAGACATTCACCAAGTAAAAGTAGGCGATACGGTTACGTTGGCCGAACGCCCGGCGCAAACGCCGCTGCCCGGTTATGCGGATGCCAAACCCGTTGTATTTGCGTCTATTTTCCCGGTGGAAACAACCGATTTCCCGCTGCTGCGTAAAGCCCTTGAAAAACTGAATTTATCCGATTCGTCCTTCCATTACCAAAGCGAAACGTCCAAGGCACTCGGCTTTGGGTTCCGCTTGGGCTTTATGGGGATTTTGCACATTGAAATTGTCAAAGAGCGCTTGGAGCGCGAGTTCAATTTGTCGCTGATTGCCACGAGCCCTAACGTAGTGTATCACGTTAAATTCACACCGCGCAAATCGCACCCGCAGGAGCTTGCCGCGTTGCCGGACGCACCCGACGACCCCGGCTATAAAATTATTGATAACCCGGCCAACTTTCCGCCGCACGGCGATATTATTGATATCAAAGAGCCCGTCATTCACATTACGATTGTAACGCCCGTGGAATTTATGGACGGCGTGATGACACTGCTGAAAGAAAAGCGCGGTACGTTTATGAATATGGACCACCTTTCCAATCAGCGCGTGATTATCAAATACGAAATGCCCATGGGCGAAATGGTCATTGATTTTTACAACAAGTTAAAATCGGTTTCCAAGGGGTATGCGTCGTTTGATTACGAAGTGGCCGGATTTAGAAGTTCCGACGTGGTACTGATGGAAATTCTGCTCCACGGCTCGCCGGTAGATGCGCTTTCGGTGGTGGTACACAAAGACAAAGCCCAAACCATGGGACGTGCGCTGTGCGCTAAATTAAAAGAGCTTATCGGCCGCCAACAATTTGAAGTGGCGGTACAAGCCGCTATCAACGGCAAAGTGATTGCGCGCGAAACAATCCCCGCGTTTAGAAAAGACGTTATTGCCAAATGTTATGGCGGCGATATTACGCGTAAACGCAAACTGCTTGAAAAACAAAAAGAAGGTAAAAAGCGCATGAAGTCTATTGGCAGTTTAAATATTCCGCAAGAAGCGTTTGTGGCTATGCTAAAGATTGATGAAGAATAATAAAAGCGGTACTTCAAAAGTACCGCTTTTATTCTTAAAAACAGGCTTTTTACTTACAAATTCGTCTGTCCGTATTTTGCACAATCTCTTCCTTCACAATGCCGTCCTGTTTTATCAAGAGTTAAGTCTATCTGTACGTCATTAAGAAAGTAAAAACCGACTGTTACGTCGTTTGGATTTGATACCGGAGTCGTTATCAGATAATAACACATACTTTCTCTAGAACTTCCCAGCGGGCAATCTATAGCACAACTCTGTCCTGAATAATAATTGCATTGTAATTCTATATCCATTTCATCCATTGGAATAAAAAATCGATCCCCATGCTGTTCGTAATTTTCTTGCATTACACTTGTTTGTGCAGCCTGATAAATAGCTCCTAAATTACTCCATATCTCCGTCAAGCGGCTTTTATCCACCGCCTTAGTATATTGCGGCAACGCGACCGCGGCTAATATCCCAATAATCAGCACAACTACTAATAATTCAATTAACGTAAAGCCTAATCGGCTTGTAGTTACATTTTTCATAAGTTCTCCTTGTGTTTTGATTTAAACCACAAAAACAGTGTATCAAAAAAAAAAAAACCAGTCAACCCTTTCTTTTTACCTTTCAAAAAAGGAACTTTTCCTATGAACAGACTAGCAAACTGCCCCGTCAGCAAAAGAGCAAGCCGTTACTCCTTACAAATGTCGTTATGGCCGACTTTACTTGTTTATAAAAAGCGTTAAAATAGAAAAGAAATTTTATATGTTTGAGCAACGCGAGTTTATAAAATTTCCTATTTTAACTGCTTTTTATAAGTATGGAGGCTGGTCTTTTTGCTTCTTTTTCTGCCAA
>CACZKQ010000034.1 GCA_902781765.1 uncultured Elusimicrobium sp.
CAAAATTTACAACTGTCAAGCCGCACGATATTTATCCGGAAGTACCCTTCCTGGTAACTCAAAAACAATTATCCCAATATTTTTTAGCCCAAAACAACCGTGCAATCATAGATATGTATCCTAAATTTTATGAAATGCAACAACAAATTCTTCTTCATGAAAAAGACTTACAATCTCATAAAATTGTTCCGGTTCATCCGAAAGAACAAGATATGGCTTGGTTAGCGGAGCAAATTCCTAACAATACACGTTATTTGTTCATTGGGGAAACACATGGCTACAAGGAAATTCAAGAATCTGTTTCTGAGCTGCTACCCAAAATACGGCAGCGTTTTCCAACGCGTCAAATTTTTTTATTTTCCGAATTTTTATTAGATGGGCAAGTGCTTCCGCAAGAAAATTTCGTTGCTCCCTTGTCTAGGTATACCCAAGTGTGGGAAACCGCATTAGATAAACAGATAACTCCCATCGGCCTGGAGCCGGAAGCATTAGGTCCTACCCAAAAAACGGTTAAAATTGTTTATCCAACAGGGGCGCGTTTCTTTGGGATGTCCTCCGTTCGGCGGGAAGGAATCCGCGGCTCTTTAGAAGGGGTACGATTACGTAATCGCCATTGGCAAAAAATTCTACATAATTATCGTCAACAATATCCTGATGCATTATTTATTATCTATGCCGGAGCTTGGCATGTAGAATATAATCATCCGTATTCGTTGTCTGCAAATATAAATCCAAGCGAAACGTTTGAAGTAAGCTTATATCCAGTTGTCAACCTGGATTCACGGGATTGTTCCAAATTGACCAGCACGTTAGATCATATAACACAAGGAGCATTCCCGGAGCGCGTATTAAAATTTGAAGACCCGGAACTGACTCATTTAGTAGGATTTGATGTACAAATCAAAATATATGTTAACCCTAGGGAAGAATAAAAAATGTTATATATACGATTATTAGTATCACTTAGTTTAGTGCTTTTCGTTTCAACTAGTTTATCTGCCCAGTTTGTCTCGCCCTGGTTTAGACAAGCTGCCGGCATATCGTTTAAAGAAGTCCAAACAAATGCATTTACATTAGAACGGGTCGTCCAATCTTCATTATCCCGGCCTGTAATCAGCGTCCCTACCAAGTACGCCGTTAAAACAACGCTCCCCAATTGGCTTTCCCACAAATTGTACCGCTCCCATGCCATTAGTGCGATGGAAAAGCAAGTTTTGCGTCAATCTCCCGGGGATGCCTTACTTACTTCGGCTAAATTGCAATTCTTTTTTGACCGGGATTTATTACTGGCAAAAACACTTCCGGCAACCGAACCGGAAAACTGGAATGAAACTGCTTTTAAGCGCCACCAAGATCTGTTGCAAAGCACCCGTACAGAAGTGGAAATTTTCGGCGCCGAACAAATAGCCTGGAGTTTGGAAAAAGATGTATCTTTTTTTACAAAAAATGATATCCAAAACATATTGCTTAGCGGGCAACCACCCTCTTTTATATTAACTAGCCATGAATTAAAAGAGTTTCCAACGTTATCCTTAGAACAGCAACGTCAATTTGCCCAATCCGGCTTGGAAGTAGCACAACCACAATTAGTGCAATTTTTACGTTTAGATCCAACAAAAATCTCTGCGGCACAATTTACGGCATTTTATCGTTCAAAATGCCAATGGTACTATTTTTCCCAGCTTTCCAAAGTATTACAAACCGCAAAAGAACCTCGCAAAACGGCTATTGTACGTGTTTATAAGCCCTTGGACATAGACTTTCTGCCAGATCCTCAACTGTTATTAACAGATGCCCAGCGTCTAGGTAAACTGCAGTTTTATTTGGATTTTTATACACAGGATCAAGCTAACTTGCAACGAGCCGAGCTTTTACAAGCAGAGCAACTCCGGCAAGGGGTAAACAGCCCCTACGCACAAGCAGAAGCGTTGGGCATTCCTTATGAAAAAGTGCTTGGCGGACACGTTTTACAGGATGAAGATGTCTTTAATCAAAAGATGGTAAGCTGGCTTCAAAGCACTCCTTACAAAGAGCAGCTTCCGTGGCTAGATCAGTTGCTCCTCACACAAACCGATAAAATGGCTGCATTTCGCAAAGCGCATCCAAACCCAACAGTAGCTGATTACACAGCCTATTACCGTCTTTTGGTGGGAAAAGAATATTTACAAGGAGCACGTAGTAAGGCTCATCTTTTTTCAGGGATAGAATGATTCGCGATATAGAACTTCAGGTTCGTAAAATTTTTTCCAACGAAAAAGAAAAAAAGCCGTTCATCTGTTACCAGGCAGCGGCACTTTGGTATCAACATCGCAAAGGAAAACCGTTCCCTAAATTGAATTATGAAGGAACCTTTGGTGTATTGCCACCCATTTCTCAAGAACTTAAGGAATTATTTACTTCTTACCCAACTTTTGGAGAAGGGGAAAATCCAGGAATTACACCCGAGCTAATCAGCCTTTTAGATGAACACCAAGCTGTTTCAAAAAAACTACAAGGAATTTTTTACACACCTTATTCCCTGGCACAACAACTTGCCTACAATATACTTCACTTATGGCTTGAAAATAATCACTGTTTACCGACCCATTTACCAACACCCAATTCCAAGAAAGCACTCTTGTTGGAAAAGAAACTTGCCGGTTTAAAGATATGCGATCCGGCCTGCGGTTCAGGCGGATTATTAGTTCCTTTATGGTTAGAACTTGCCAAATTGAGGTGTTTGCTTAATACCAAACAGTCCTACGCAGATGTGTTATTATCCATTTTACAACATACTATTTACGCTGCAGATATAAGGCCCCAAGCCATTGAAAACTTACGTTTACGCATGGCACTTACTCTATTGGAAAATGACATCATTCCACCCAGCAATTTTTTACCCCATTTACTGGTAGCAGATGCACTGGCCGGTACCAAACAATCCATCTGGCACAAACACTTCCCGGAAATAACAAAACAGGGGGGGTTTGATCTTTTTATTACGAATCCACCCTATATCGGACAAAAAAATCATCAGGCTATTTTTAATAAACTACGCAAAAATCCTCGTTGGAAAGATAAAATCTTCCCCAAAGGTGATTTAATTTATTTATTTTTCCATCTTGGCTTGGAATTGACACGCAATGGTGGGCTAATTGGAGCAATTACTACTTCCTATTTT
Source organism: uncultured Elusimicrobium sp. (assembly GCA_902781765.1). GTDB lineage: Bacteria > Elusimicrobiota > Elusimicrobia > Elusimicrobiales > Elusimicrobiaceae > Avelusimicrobium. Next base: position 3,161 of record CACZKQ010000034.1, read on the forward strand.
GCCCAATCAACCGGCGGAAAACCGCTACGCAACAGACTTAAACTATCTACCGCTTGCCGACTACTAATTGATTTTGAAAATAAGAAACTATTTCGCACCGCACCGGGACAACACACCCTACTCTCCGTTTTTCAAAAAACGTCAAATTCCAAACTGCCCTGTTACCAAGGACAGATTTCACCCATGACTTGTTTTAGCCAAACAGAGTTATATCAAGGGCCGGATTTACTGCTTCAAACACATTTTATTCCGCCCGTTATCAAAAATATGTTAGATAAAATGAAACAAGCCAAAACCACGCTTCAAGAAGTGGCCTGTATTAGTAACGGCCTTATGACCGGATGCGATAAAATTTCGGCGGCCCACATCACAAAATTCCCGGAGTATCATTTTCAAAAAGGAATGGGAGTTTTTGTAATTTCTAAAGAAGAAAAAAATAAACTTTCTTTACCGAATTATGAAAAAAATAAACTAAAGCCTTTTTTTAAAAATTCCGATATAAAAGCTTACCGAACCCAGGAAGAACCCTCTTATTTTTTAATTGATTTTTTCTATCCCAATGACCGGGACACCGATTTTTCAAAATATCCCCGTTTAATGCAACATTTGGCCCGTTTCAAACCCGTTTTACTTGCCCGCAAGCAAAACAATAACGGGATAGATAAACAATTGGCACTTGGGAAATATTGGTTTGGCTCTGTCCGTAGGAAAATGAATTTTGAGGAGGAGAAAATCGTTGTACCTCAACGCGCCCGGCTCAACACGTTTGCCTATGCTCCCGGGCCCTGGTACGCCAGCAGTGATGTATATTTTATTACTGCTCCAAAACCTCCGTTTTCATGTTGGTATTTACTGGCTCTCTTAAATTCAGCCCCCTACTATACATGGTTATTTTTTAATGGAAAACGAAAGGGGTCCTTGCTGGAACTCTATGCCCAACCGCTCAAGCAGCTCCCCATTCCTTTGCCTTCGAAATCCATGTTGCGTACGTTAGAATGCTTAGCTAAGAAGCAGTACGAGCATTTCTCTAAAAACAGGCAACAAAAAATAGAGCAACTTGTTGCCAAAATTTTCAACTTTTCCACCGAAGAGCAACAAATACTCACTCATTTTTATAAATAAACCAAACAATCCAATTTTATGTATGCATAAAATAAATTTTTATTGTATACTAGTGATGAAGTAATTTTTAATAAGGAGAAATCTATGAACGTAATTAACGCTTATTTTATTGATGTAATTAAAAATCATTATGTTGATTTTAAAGGACGTGCCACACGTACCCAATTCTGGATGTGGCAACTATGGACCTTTGTACTAGGTATCATCATTATGTTACTGGGACAAATCGTCGGTGAAAATGCCAGCAATATCATCTCTACCATCATCTCATTAGCTTTATTTCTGCCCAGCTTGAGTATTGCCGCACGCCGCTTGCATGATATCGGTCGCTCCGGTTGGTGGTTACTTTTGTACTTCCTACCGGTCATCGGTTGGTTGATTTTGTTTATATTTTGGTTGCTTCCCAGCAAGCAATAAATTCGTGGAGATACCGCCCTTCTTAAGGGGGGCGGTATTTTTTTGCCTTATGAAAACACAAATCACACGCACACAAGCAGTAGAACTACTAAAAAAATACAATAAAGAACCGTTTCATTTATTACATGCATTAACGGTAGAAGCCGTTATGCGTTATTTTGCAAATTCACTAGGTTATGCGCAAGAAGCTGACTTTTGGGCTTTATGTGGGCTCCTACACGACGTAGATTTTGAACAATTTGCAAATGAACATTGTAAAAAAGCTCCGGAATTATTAACCGAAATTAACGCAGAGCCAGCACTCGTGCATGCTATTTGCAGCCACGGTTACGGAATTTGTACCGATATCAAACCGGAGCACGAAATGGAAAAAATCTTGTTTGCCACCGACGAACTTACCGGACTTATCGGGGCCGCAGCCAAAATGCGTCCTTCCAAAAGCACACAAGATATGGAACTTTCCAGCCTAAAGAAAAAATTTAAGGATAAAAAATTTGCCGCCGGTTGTTCACGCGACGTAATTAAACAAGGGGCAGACCTTTTAGGCTGGGAATTAGATAAGCTATTAGATGAAACTTTAAAAGCCATGCGCGAAACGGAAAATGTCGTTTTGCAACAGAGCGTTCAAATTTGAAACTACCGCCCGTTAATAGGGCGGTAGTTTTTTACCATTCTTTTTTTAGCTCGTTAAAAAATTCCGTTGCTTTTAAGGAAAAATAGTAATCCGTAATTGAATTGGTGAACGCAGACGGTTGCGGATTAACCTCAATAATTTTGGCTCCAAATTGCTTAGCAATAAGCGGCATGCTACACGCCGGCATTACTTGTCCGGCCGTCCCCACAATAATCATTGTGTCGCAGTTTTGCGCCATTTCCAGTGAATTTTGATACGCGGTGGGGGGGATTCCTTCACCGTAAAATACAAAATCAGGCTTTAGCACCCCGCCGCAGGAACATGTTGGCAGATCGTGTGAAATATCGGCATCAGCCAAGGGAATTTTATGTCCACAACGCACACAAGAAAGAGTGTAAATTGTACCATGAAACTCTTGTACATTTTTACTTCCTGCCTTTTGGTGAAGCCCGTCAATATTTTGCGTGATTACTCCTTTCAAAAGGCCTTGTTTTTCCAGTTCCGCTAACCCCAAGTGCGCCGCATTAGGTGTTGCGTCGTGCATATCGTTAAAGAAAATTTTTTTCATTTCACGCCACGATTCTTGCGGGTGTTCCTCAAAAAAATGGATCTCAATATATTTGGGATCGTACTGATTCCACAAACCGCCAACCCCCGTGAACGGCGCAATACCGCTTTCCACGCTAATTCCTGCTCCGGTAAATGCTACGCCGTATGACGTATTTTTAATGATTTTGACAACTTCTTTCAACTCGCTCATAATTTCTCCCACCGGCTCAAACAGCGCCACCTTTTTTTGTTTTATTTAAAACACTTACATGATAAAACACGCGCCCGTTCTCCCATACTTTTTTAACCCCATGAAACTCTGTTTCAAAACCAGGGAACGCATTATCAAAGGCTTCGTTGGCGCGTAAAAATTCCAAAATAGGCGCATCTTGTTGCGGAAAACGTTCCCCGGGCATAATCACCGGAACCCCTGGCGGATACGGAAGCACCATAAACACACTTACACGTCCCGACGCCTTAGCCAGCGGCACATATTCCGTCTTCCCGTCGGACAAACCGTAAAATGCTTTATGCGGAGGCACCGCTTGTTCCGGTAATGACGTATACATCGCAGCTGTTTTACGCATAATATTACGCGCCTTTAAAAATGCATGCATTTCTTTACATAAATCAGCTAACCCCTTATTAGCATAACGCGTTGGATTAGCTGCCACAATCTCAGGGAACCACTTAGCAAGCGGTGCATTATCAGCATACTCCCATTTAAAATCATGCAAGATACGTAATAATTCAGCCGCCCGTTCAGTACTCACTCCCGGTGCGAACAGAAAGAGTAAATTGTAAAATCCGGTTTTCTCCGGGATCACTCCTCGTGCTTGTAAATATTTTTTAACGATACACGCCGGAATCCCGAAGTCGGTCATAGACGCATCCGGATTAACTCCAGGCGTAAGGAGCGTGATTTTTAACGGGTCTAAAATTAAATGGTCCTCCGGTTCAATGTTCATTCCACTCCACGTTTCTCCCGGCTTAAGTTCCCAATCTTGTGGATCTTTTTCCAGGTGTTTTTTCTCTGGCTGCCATGGTTGGAACCACCACTCCCCGCGCTTGGTATAACGGCTATGTGCGCGCCGCACGGCCCGACGGAAACGAATCGCCGTATCCAATGCTTTGTTAAGCAGTTCATAACCGCTGTCTTTCATAATCTGCGCGTTGACATCTAACGAAGCAAATAACGGATAAAATGGCGACGTACTTGCGTGCATCAAATTAGCTTCTACCAAACTTTGCGTATCTAATTTATTCGGGCCGGAACCTTGCCGGAAATGGAGCATGGAACATTGAGAAAACGCAAGCAGTAATTTATGTGTAGACTGCGTAGCAAATACTGCCGGATAGGCCGCATTTGCCCGATGTTGACGCACACACATGGCATAACGACCCTCGTAAAAAGGATGAAATGCGGCATAAGCATACCATGCTTCATCAAAAAGTAGAAAGTGGGTTAAATCGGTTAGTTTCTTTTTGATTTCCGCCGCCGGATAAATAATACCATCATACGTAGAATTAGTTAAAACCGCCAGCTGTACTTTAGCGGCTTTTTTGTTGGTAGCCAGGCGGCTGGCGGCAATTTTGGCACGGATAGACTCTTTGGTAAATTGCATTGCGTCCACCGGGCCGATCAGCCCGTACGAACAAGGTTTAGGTGTTAAATAGAGGGGAATGGCCTCGTTCATAATAATTGCGTGCATAATGGACTTATGACAGTTTCGCCCAACAAGTACTAAATCTCCCGGCGTAACGGTGGCAAAAAATACCACTTTGTTAGCGGTAGATGTTCCGTTTAGTACAAAAAAAGTAGTATCGGCCCCAAAAATTTCCGCCGCACGCTTTTCCGCTTCGGCCGGGGCCCCTTCGTGTTCTAGTAAAGAACCTAATTCTTCCACACTGCTTGAAAGGTCAGCTTGAAATAAATGTTTTCCAAAAAACTCATAAAAATCCTTCCCCGCCGGACATGCTTTCAAGCCGTTTCCGCTCGCGTGGCCCGGCGTACTCCACAACGCATTTTTGCGAAGTGCAAATGCTTTTAATTTTTTATAAAAAGGAGGAAGTAAATTATCATCGTTAGGTTTATTCATATCGCTTATCATTATATAAAAAACGAATTTTAACGAAAGGTTGTTTTTTTGTGTAAAAAAAGTGTACAGTATATAAGTATCTTTATTAAAAGGAGATATTATGGATTTAAAAACGCGTCAAAGTTTATTTAGTTTATGGAAATATAGTTTTAGCCTCGTCCTGCACAATTGGTGGAGAATTGTTATTGCATTTATTATCGCCTCAGTTGTAGGAAAAATCGTTTCAATCCTTTTATCGTTTGGAATAGGCTTTTTAGGGTTTGGCCTTATGATGGGAGGGGGACATTCGCTAGGAATCTTAATCGGGCTGGGAGTTATTGCGTATGCAATTTCACAAATTATTTCCTGCTATTTTTTAGGGACCTATATTCATCTTTTTGATGACACCATTGCACAAAAAAAGCCCTCGTTGCTGGAAGCTTTCGCAAGTACTTCCTTCGGCTCAGTATGGTCGCTGGTATTACTTAGTTTTGCTATCGTATTGCTGATGATTCCGGGCATCATATTATATATTCATAAAATGCCTGTTTTGAGTATCGTGAGCACTATCGTTTTATTTATTTTAATTGGAATACGTTGGACCTATGCTCCCGGATATATCGTATTACAATCTTACGGGTTTATGGATGCCATGCGAGAAAGTTGGGATCAAACGCGTCCCAACTATTTGGATACGCTACTGCTATGGATTATTGTACTAATCTCCTACATTCTATATATGTTGTTACTCTATCCGGCGGCATTCTTACTGGTTTCCGTTTTACAGATGCCCCGTTTCGCAACCCTCGCAATTTTAGCGGTGTTCTTTATTCCGCTGTTCAGCCAATTATTAGCGTTTATAGTAGCCGTATTTATCAATCGGGATGCAGAAACAGACATGCGCATCCAAACAACAGGGATACAAGATTGGACTCCGCCCGAAATAAATAACATAGAACCGCCACAAACAACGGTAAGGCAGCAACCAGAGCGTTCAAATCCGCAAATGGATAAAATTGATTTTTGATAGGATAATGCTAAAAAACAAGGAACGAAAGAGTTATCGTTCCTTGTTTTTTGTTTTAAAAAAAGTATAATGAGAGTATCCTAGTTTTAGGAGAGAAAACCGGGGCCGCAAGCCTCCACGTTACAATTTGAATCTGTTTTTGGAAGCGTTGAAGGAACGGAGGCACTTTTCCAAGTGATCTTGTGATGCCAAAAACAGCCGAATAAGGCGCAATACCAACGGATTAATTACCCGTTTGTATTGTGCCGAATGTTTATCGTTTTTACGGTAAACTACGGCTGTTATGTTTATACCTATCACAAGATTATAAATATGCCAGCCGTTTTGTTATGTGTTCCCGGAACATGAAGGAGAAAAAAATGAGGAAAACACATAACAAACAAAAGGGTTTCACACTCGTAGAACTCTTGGTCGTGGTGCTCATTATCGGTATCCTCGCGGCGGTTGCATTGCCACAGTATAATAAAGCGGTACTTCGCGCCCGATTAACTCATCTTATCACAGCAGCCAATAGCATACGTGATGCAGAATATCGCTTTTTACTTGAAAACGGGAAATATAGCACCCGACGAGATGAACTGGATATTGAGTTTCCCGGCAGTGACCAAGCTTACCCTAATGAAATTTATAGATTGAAAATAAATAATGGCTTATGTGGCATTGAAGGAGCCGGGTATAGCGTACCGGATGCTAGAAGTAACATTTATTGTGAGTCGTTCAGCGGTAACACTCCTGTTATTTCTTTCTCCTATTATTTAGATTCTTCCAAAAAGAGGTGCTGCAACTATCTCTTAACTAATTCGTACGCAGAGAAATTATGCCAAGAGGTAATAGGTACTACTTCGGTATACTTGTCAGAAGAAAGAAGAAGATGTTATTATAAATAGCTTAGAAGAAAATCTCCCCGTTCGTTACCCCGGCCCTGTGGGCGATAAATGCGGGGAATAATGGGGAGAATTAAATGATTTTCGCTCTCCTATATTCCGCATTCGCAGTCCGCAGGACCGGAATGACGAGGAGAGCGAAAATGTAATCCTTCTTTTCCTTACAAACTCACGTGGCCGTGTGAAAACACATAAATTGCACTAAGCGCAAAAATTACCAGTAACACCGCCAACGCCATTTCACGCCCGGTAAAAACATCTTGCCCGGGGTTATTTTGCCGCCGCGCCCACACAAAGACTGGGATACCCAGTGCCAAGAAAATCACCGCCATAAACAGATATTTTACCCCAGCCGCGTACACCAGCCACAAGCCGTACACCGTTCCTAAAATAGACGTGAAAAGTGCTGCTGCGCGGCCTTTAGTTGCAATTTTTTGATACTCACCATCTTCGGTTAATTTCCACAAATACGCCGTGGAGGCTAAATAGGCTGGGAGCACCATCACCCCCGTAATGGAAAGCATCGTGTTCCACGCGTTGTTGGAAAAATAGACCATTAAAATTGCAAGTTGCATGAGCGCACTCGTTACCCACAAAGACACGCTCGGCGCACCGTTTTCATTTTGATGCGCAAACGCTTTAGGGAACGTTCCGTTTTCGGCAGCTGCCGCCGGGATTTCCGCCGTAATCATGGTCCACGCAAGCCACGAAGAAAGCACCGCGACTAACAAACCGCAGTTCATAAATACTGCTCCCCAAGGGCCGACTACTTTTTCAAGCACTCCAGCCGTAGACGGATTGGCAACGGCGGCAATTTCTTCTTGCGTCAAAAAACCAAAGGGCAAGACCGAAAGCCCAATATAAATCACCAAACATCCCAAAAAGCCCAGTAACGTTGC
>CACZKQ010000035.1 GCA_902781765.1 uncultured Elusimicrobium sp.
ATACCTTCGTCCAAGAGTTTGCGGAACATTTCAATACCGGTGGCTACGGTGTTCAAAGTGTCGCGGAAACCAATGATTTCCAACGCATCACCCACGTGCACCTTGCCGCGTTCAATTCTACCGGTGGCTACCGTACCGCGGCCGGTGATAGAGAATACGTCTTCTACGGCCATCAAGAACGGTTTATCGGTATCGCGTTTGGGTTCGGGGATCCAGTTATCCAACGCATCCATTAAGCGTTTGATGCAGGGTTCGCCGAGTTCGCTTTGGTCGCCTTCAATGGCTTTCAAAGCAGAACCGCGAATGATCGGGGTGTTGTCACGATCAAATTCGTATTTGCCCAGCAAGTCGCGGATTTCTTCTTCAACGAGGTCTAACAAATCTTTGTCGTCAACTAAGTCAACTTTGTTCAAGAATACGACGAGTTTCGGTACGTTTACCTGTTTGGCCAAAAGTACGTGTTCGCGGGTTTGCGGCATCGGGCCGTCCACAGCGGAAACTACCAAGATAGCACCGTCCATCTGCGCGGCACCGGTGATCATGTTCTTAATATAATCAGCGTGGCCGGGGCAGTCGATGTGTGCATAGTGGCGTTTATCGGATTCGTATTCTACGTGAGAGACGGCTACGGTTACGATTTTGGAAGCATCGCGAACTACGCCGCCTTTGGCGATATCGGTATAAGCCATAGCTTTGGCTTTACCTTCTTTAGCTAATACTTTGGTAATAGCGGTGGTGAGCGTGGTCTTACCGTGGTCTACGTGACCAATGGTACCGACGTTCACGTGCGGTTTGCTGCGGGAAAATTTTTCCTTTGCCATTTGTTTAGTTCTCCTGTATTTAATTTACTGCATTTTAAAATTAGCTGGGAGTGGGAATCGAACCCACGACCTTCTCCTTACCATGGAGATGCTCTACCGACTGAGCTACCCCAGCAAATACGTAAATTTTCAAAAGCGGGCGAAGGGAATCGAACCCTCGTCCCAAGCTTGGAAGGCTCGTGTTCTACCATTGAACCACGCCCGCAAGAAACGATACTTTATTATATCAAAAAAACACGTATGGGAAAAGTTTTTTGTCAAGCAATCCCACCGATAAAAACGACCCCCGCAGGGGTCCTATAGATTTATTGTAGCAAATTGCACAAAGGAATGCAACTAAGAAATAGACTGTTTTGCAATTAGATGAAAGTTTATCAAAGAAAAACAAAAAAAGAGGGAGGCCGATTCCTCTTTACGAGGCAAACCCTCAAAACGGGTACAGGTGGCACTCCCTTACTGGGAGTATAATAAAGTATTTATATTTTTCAAGACCCAAATGTAAAAATTTCCTAAAAACTGTTTTTTTTGCTATAATAATTAAGAAGTAACTAATTTGAGATGTTTTTTGGTGCGGTGGCCAAGTGGTAAGGCGTCAGTCTGCAAAACTGATATTCGTGGGTTCGATTCCCGCCCGCACCTGTTTTTACATAATAAAACCGCTGTAAGGCGGTTTTTATTTTGTAAAAACGGGCGATGGCAGCAACACCAACTGCTTGGTGTTGCGTCGGGAATCGAAAGGCGCAGCGTTGTACGAGTTTTGCCGTCAGGTAAAGGCGAGTATCGCGAGCGGCGAGGGTCAACGAGCTGACTGGTGGCAGATGTCCGCCCTTCTTTCATCACCCCTACTCTTTCTATATCAAAATTTACGTTTTCCCTTGAAAAAAGCTACAATAATCCTATGGCAAAGAGAAATATTGTTCAAGTAGAAATTAAACATATTCCCTTAGACATTGAGGATGAGGGATTAGGGGTTGTTGAATTAACCGATTTGGCGGGCAAAGTGGAAAATTACATGCAATCGCTAGATGAAATTGACACCCTTAAACAAGCGCTTATCACCGCCTTACACTTTGCCGCACAAGCATACGTGAAAGACCAAAACGAAGGCGGCAAACGTCAGGAAGAGGAATCCCGCGTAAGCGATTTGATTTTAAAATTGCGCGGTGCCTTAGAAAATACGCAAAAATAATATGGCAGAAGAAACAACCGTCCCGCTGGCCGCGCGCCAAGCACCAAAAAAGTTGGAAGATTTCGCCGGACAACCGCATTTACTCGGCCCCGGCAAAATGCTTCGCCGCCTGCTGGAAGCGGATATGATTAAATCGGCCGTTTTCTTTGGTCCCCCCGGTTGCGGCAAAACGGCCACCGCGCGCTATATTGCGTCGCGCACGCAAGCGTATACGGTAGAACTAAACGCCGCCGCGGCCGGAGTAGCTGACATTAAAAAAGTGCTTGCCGAAGCCAAAGACCGCGCCCGTACGCCCACTTTCGAACAACGCAGAACCCTTGTTATTTTAGACGAAATCCACCACTTTAACAAAACCCAACAAGACGTTTTATTACCGTCGGTAGAACGCGGCGATATTATTTTAATCGGCATTACGACCGAAAACCCGTATTTTTACATCAACACCGCGCTTTTATCGCGCTTTTCCGTCTTTGAATTTAAGGCACTTGGCGACAAAGATTTACTCAAAATTTTAAACCGCGCCGCCGAAAACGAACACGCCGTTATTGATAGCGAAGCCGCCGAGTATTTCATCACGCAAGCCAATGGCGACAGCCGCAAAATGCTTAACGCCGCCGAGCTTGCGTTTGTAACTACCGAGCCGGGCGCGGACGGTCTTAAACAAATCAATTTAGAAATTGCCAAAGAATGCATCCAACGCCGCCACTTAAATTACGATAAAAAAGGCGACGAACATTACGATATTATTTCCGCTTTCATTAAATCCATGCGCGGCTCGGACCCCGACGCTACCGCCTATTGGTTAGCGCGTATGCTCGAAAGCGGCGAGGACCCGCGTTTTATCGCCCGGCGCATTTTAATTTGTGCCAGCGAAGACGTAGGGCTTGCCGAACCGGCCGCCATTATGATTGCCCAAGCCGCCTTTTCTGCCGCCGAAGAACTCGGTATGCCCGAAGTAAGAATCCCGCTTGCGCACGCGGCCATTTACGTGGCGTGTTGCCCCAAAAGCAATTCCGCTTATCTAGCCGTAGATGCCGCACTCCAAGAAGTGCGCGAAGGCCGCTATCGCCCGGTGCCGGACCACTTGCGCTCCGGTGGCAAAAACCGCGGCTATAAATACGCGCATGATTTCCCCAATCATTACGTTAAACAACCGTATATGCCCTACCCTAAAAAATTTTTTGAACCGGGAACGCTGGGCAAAGAGGCCGCGCTCATCGAACGGCTTAAAAAAATCAAAGGAGAATAAATGGAACCCGAGGCACCTTTCCGCGGACAAGTGTTCACCGTTACGGCGATTACGCTGGCCATCAAACAAATGCTAGAAGGCGTATTTCGCGGCGTATTTGTGGAAGGCGAAGTAAGCAACTTGCGCGAGGCTGCCAGCGGACATCTTTATTTTAATTTGAAAGACCGCGAGGCGTTATTATCGGCGGTGATGTTTAAATGGGACGCACGAAAATACGGTTTGCAATTAGAAGAAGGCATGCAAGTGCGCGTCGGCGGAGATTTATCGTGCTATGCCAAACAAGGCCACTATCAAATTGTGGTCCGCACCGTCGAAGCGCTGACCAAAGGCAATTTATTTTTGGAATTTGAAAAACTAAAAAAGAAATTGGAAAGCGAAGGACTTTTTGCGCCGGAACATAAAAAAGAAATCCCCGCTTATCCCCAACGTATTGCCGTTATTACTTCGCCAACCGGCGCGGCGGTGCGCGATATTTTATCCGTCTTAAAACGGCGCAGCCCCAATTTGGAAATTTTAATCATTCCCACCCTTGTTCAGGGCGACGAAGCCGCCCCGCAAATCGTGCAAGCGCTCGCTGATGCCAATGCGTTTTCGCCCAAGCCCGATGTTATTTTGCTCGGGCGCGGCGGCGGTTCGCTAGAAGATTTATGGGCCTTTAACGAAGAAATAGTGGCCCGCGCTATTTTTAAAAGTAAAATCCCGGTTATTTCGTGCGTGGGGCACGAGGTGGATTTTACCATTGCCGATTTCGTGGCCGACTTGCGCGCACCGACACCGTCGGCGGCGGCAGAACTGGTGGTGCAAAATTCGCAAAACACGCGCGAACACATTGCCGCGCTCCAAAAGCGGCTGTTGCAATCGGTCAGTCTTTTTTACGAACGCGCCAAACGCCGCTACGATTTAGCCGCCGGCAGTTCCGTTTTCAAACGACCCGAAATATTAACGCAACAAAAAGAACAGGAATTAGACGATTTGCAACTTCGCTTAGATACGGCATGGCGCGAAAAACTAACGAATTTCTCGCAACGCTTTGAAGTGCTAGCGCAAAAGTTAAACGCGCTTGGGCCGCAAGCCGTGTTAAAACGCGGGTACAGTATTACGCGCAAACAAGACGGCAGTATTGTCAGCCGCGTCGGGCAAACGAAACCCGGCGAAACGGTTTATGTGCAAGTGCAAGACGGTATGATTTACACGCAAGTAAAATGAGGTTTTATATGGCAAACACAAAATTTAATTTTGAAAAACAACTCTCGCGTTTGGAAGAAATTGTAGCTAAATTGGAAGAAGAACAAACCGATTTGGATGCGTCTGTAAAACTCTTTGAAGAAGGGGTTTTGCTCTCCAAAGAACTGGCGCAAAAATTGGAAACGGTTAAATTCAAAGTAGAAGAACTAAAGAAAAAAGGCACCGAACTTTTAACAGAGCCTTTTGATACCGAACTAGCGGAAAACAGCGATGGCGAATAAAAAATTGCGCTTAGACATGGCGCTTGTGGAGCAAGGTTTTTTTGCAAGCCGCACCCGCGCGCAGGCATCCATTATGGCGGGCGAAGTATTAGTAAACGGCGAAGTGGATACACGCGCCGACCGCACTATTTTGCCGGAAGATAAAATTTCGCTTAAAGAAAAATCGTGCCCCTATGTGTCTCGCGGTGGGTTAAAATTGGCGGGCGCGCTCAAGCATTGGAACATTTCCGTAAAAGACAAAGTGTGCGTGGATATCGGCGTGGCGACCGGCGGATTTAGCGATTGTATGATTCAGGCCGGCGCCAAATTAGTGTATGGCGTGGACGTTGGGAAAGGCCAACTGGCTGACGAAATGCGCCGACACCAAAATTTTATTTTTAAGCCCGAAACAAACGCGCGGTTTATGACGCATGATTTATTTGACGTGCCGCCGCAATTTGCCGCCGTAGATGTTTCGTTTATTTCGCTAACGATGATTATGGAGCCGCTTTGCAAGGTAATGGCTAACGATAGCGAAATCGTTTTTTTAATTAAACCGCAGTTTGAACTTACCCCCAAACAAGTGCCGCACGGAATTGTCAAAACGGAAGAAAACCGCCAACTTGCTATCGCACGAGTGCAACAATTTTTAGAAGAAAATCTAAAAGAAAAATACGGAGCAATTTCTGGTGAAGTGATTGAGAGCCCGATAAAAGGCACGCATGGAAATACTGAATATTTGTGGTACGTAAAAATAAATAAACCCGCCTAAAAGCGGGTTTATTTAACTAGTTTTATAGCACCTTAAAAAGGATACCCTGTTCCCCACGAGCAAGGAACGGTGGTACTTGTTTTAGCCCCATACTTACCACAAACGGCTTTATCTCCATAGCAACATTTTTGTTTGTCTCTCAAACTTAATGTGTAGCCCGCATCAGGGCCAGTTTTTCTAAAAGCATCTACCCAAGAAGCATCCATATATGAAAAAAACCAATTTTCTGTTTCAAAAGCCGAGCCAAATGTGTTATCAACTATAGATCCATTTTTATCCACAAACTGTAGTGATAAATCTTCCCATTGAGCCCAACCGCCTTTTTCCATTTCTGCTATTTCCATTGCCTGTTGAATGCTAGCCAATGTTGTCCATGCTTCAGCCTGACGGCTCTTCTCTACTGCTTTTTCATATTGTGGTAACGCTACTGCTGCCAAAATCCCGATAATTAAAACAACCACCAATAATTCAATAAGCGTAAACCCGGTACATTTTTGATTTGTTTGCATATTCTACACTCCTGTGTTTATATGATCCTACAAACAAAAATTTACCAAAAAAAAAAACGAGAAGTCAAGTTTTTTCAAAATTTTGAACAAATTATTCAAGAATTTGACCAAAGCAAACATTGTTTTCCGCACGCGTAATTTTAGCGTGGATAAGACCGTGAAGTTCTTGAGAAGCATGTTCTAAAATAACAGTTTGGAAGTTGGAGGTAATACCGCGCATCGTACCGCTTTTGTGTTCCTCTATAAAAATTTCTTGTTCGGTACCTACTAAACCGGCAGCAAAATCGGCACGGAGTTGTTTATCTAGTTCGCGCAATTTTTCGGCCCGGCGGCGGATTTCTTCGGCGGGCAGTTGCGGCCAAGCGGCGGCTTTGGTGCCCGGGCGCGGTGAGTAGCTAAACACGTGTAAGCCGGATAATTGCAAGCGTTTAATAAATTGGTATGTTTTCTCAAAATCTTCTTTTGTTTCCGTCGGAAATCCCGCAATTACGTCGGCAAAAATGCCTATCCCCGGCACGCGGCTACGCAGTTTGCAAACGCGCGCCTCATAAGCTGCGGTGTCGTAATGGCGGTTCATTTCTTTTAAAACGCGGTCGCATCCGGCCTGCAAAGGCAAGTGAAAATAATTGCAAAAGCGCGCGGGATATTTTTCCATAGCCTCAATAATTCCGTCCGTTACCGTTTGGAGTTCTATGGACGAAAAACGCACGCGAAAATGCCCGGGAATTTGTGCGATTTTTTCGCACAAGGCGGCTAAATCGGCGCCCGTTTTTGGACATAAATAATTACCGATATTGATCCCTGTAAGCACAATTTCGGCAAAGCCGTTTTTTACTAAATTTTCAATTTCTTGGAGAACATCTGCAAGCGGTTTAGAGCGTTTTTCCTTGCGCGCAAACGGCACAATGCAATACGAACAAAAGCAGTCGCACCCGTCTTGAATTTTGATAAATGCGCGGCTGTGCCCCTCGTGGCCGGAAACGGTCCAGCAAATATCGTCTACGTTAAAAAGTACGCGGCCTAGCTCATACTTGCCGACAATCTCCGCTTGCGGAAATTTCGCGCGGATTTCCTGTTGATGTGCGGCGGCATAGCACCCGGTAAGCACAAGCCTTGCCGACGGATTTCGGCGCAAAATTTGGCGAATGAGTTTTTCCACATCTTTATCGGCCTGGTGGGTAACCGTGCACGTATTTAACAAACAAATATCGGCATTTTCAAAACTTTCGGCGGGCGTAAATCCGGCACGCAAAAACTGCTCTAGTAGTGCTTGGCTTTCCACTTGGTTTACGCGGCAACCGAACGTTTTAATAAAAAAGGTACTCATAATAATTTCGCCGCCACCGCAATGCACGCTGTTTCCGCGCGCAAAATGTTCACGCCCAATGTAACCGGCAAAATGTTGTTTGCGCAGGCCAGCGAAATTTCTTCGCCCGTCCACCCGCCGGCCGGCCCGACAAACACGCGCAAATTTTTCGGGTTTTTTAGTTCGCTCATTCCCCAAGCAAGCGTGTGTGTTTGTTCGGCTTCGTACGCAATTAAAGAGCGTTCGTCAGCCAAAACCGCTTGGGCAAATTTAACAGGCGGCAAAATCTGCGGAATAAAAGGCGTATTGCATTGTTTGCAAGCAGATACCATAATTTGCTGCCAGCGTTCGTTTTTGCCGTCAAATTTTTTGAGCACATCATATTCGCTACGCGCCGAAACAAGCGGCAAAAAAGCCGCTACTCCCAGCTGTGTGCCTTTGTCTAGCACTTCTTCTAATCCGGTGCGGGAATTAGGCACAAAACAAAGTATGAGCGAAAGCGGCACGCGGCGCACGTCGCATTTTTTTAAGAGCGTTCCGCGCACAAAATTCTTTTGGATTTTCGTAATGCGCGCTAAATACTGAAGCCCGCGTCCGTCAAATACGCGCACTTCGTCACCCTCTTTGTGGCGCGCCACCACAGCGGCATGATGAGCTTCATCATCCGTCAAAAAAAATTCGGTTTCTTTAATATCGGCCAAGTATTGTGGCATAGATATATTGTAGCTTTTTATTTTTGCTATAATAAACTATCTTTACAACAGGAGGATGTTTTCCGGCGCTGCAAAGCGCATAAAATTACAATTTGATTCTGTTTTTGGAACTGTATTATAAGAATACAGACTGCACCGAAAGGTGCTATAGATGAGTCCAAAAACAGTCGTTTAAGGCACAATACAAACGGACTAATTACCCGGTTGTTTTGTGCCGAATGTTTGCCGTTCTATGAGCGGCAAACTACGGCTGTTTATTTGGGTCGCTCATCTAGGCCTGGGTAACACAGCCGTTTTTTATTGCGCCGGGCCCGACATAAAATAAAAAGGAAAATTTATGAAAAAAACAACAAAAAGTCATTCTGAATCGTGGCCTTTACCGCTTGGCCGCGCCCCGGAAGGTTTTTATCCGGGGTCTAATGTATATTCAGCATCTTCCACGCAAGCTGTTCTGCCAGGGGAACAACAACGGAAATCGTTGAAGATTCTGAATCAAGTTCAGAATGACAGCACTTATTTTAATAACGACGGCTTTACCCTCGTGGAACTTCTTGTCGTTGTTTTAATTATCGGCATTTTAGCCGCGGTGGCGGTGCCGCAATACCAAAAAGCAGTTTATAAAACACAGTTTGTATCTCAAGCTATACCCTTGGGTGAAGCTATTGCAAGCGCGCAAGAAAGGTATTATTTGGAAAACAATACTTATACTATTTCTTTAGATGATTTGGATATTGAATTACCCAATTTTCAAAAAACAAAAGAAACTACGTCTTATATCCGTTACAAAATAAAGGGGAAAATAATGATAGAAACATCCCTTGAGGGAGTAGGAGTGCATTTACTTCAATACTGCGGGGCCGCAGATGACAACTTCTGTATCCATTACTATCGCATATACGACCGGAATCCGGCGCGGAGTAACTCGCATAAATTCGGTTATGGTTACTATACTATGCCAATATGGGATAAGATTTTCGCCTCATTAGGGATGGTCCCATGGTCCTTAATGGAAACAAGCTGGCATGTTTATAAAATCCCCGATTAAGAAACTTATTTATCCTTTTAAAACGCACTCCCTTCTATCTATATTCCCGACAGAAACTCCCGGGAATGACCAGATAAAAGGGAGTATTCATCTTACGAAACTGAAGAACAGCCGTTCGTTGCGTACTAACTTTGCCAAACTTTGTCCTGATTTTTTAAATTCGCTTTTAGTTTGCGTTACAAGTTGGGCGCACAGGCGTGCCTGAATGGCACGTCAAGCCCAAGATAACGCAAAATAAACAGAATTTAGAAAATGGTTGGCCTTTAAGCAAGCGGAACGGTAACTTTACGTTACCGCTCCGCTGCGTGTTACGAAACTTAAGAACAGCCGTTATTATTTATCTACCACTTCGGCTTCTACTACGTCGTCTTTGGCTCCTTGGGCCGCGCCTTGCGCTTGTTGGGCACCCGCTTGGGCTCCTGCTTGCGCGCCGGCCGCTGCACCTTGTTGGGCTTTGTACATGGCTTCGCCCAATTTTTGGCTGGCCTGTAAGGCCGCGTCGGTGGCCGATTTCATACGGGCTGCGTCGTCGCCTTTTAAGGCATCCTTGAGGTCGTTAAGCGCTTGCTCAATCTTGCCGCGGTCCTCTTGGCTGACTTTATCGCCGTAATCTTTCAAGGCTTTTTCCGTTTGGAATACTACGCTGTCGCCTTGGTTTTTGGCTTCAATAATTTCTTTTTGTTTTTTATCTTCGTCGGCAAATTTTTCGGCTTCTTTGACGAATTTTTCCACTTCGCTGTCGCTCAATTTGTTAGACGAAGTAATCGTGATGTGTTGTTCTTTATTGGTGCCGAGGTCTTTGGCGGTTACGTTCAAAATACCGTTGGCATCAATATCAAACGTTACTTCAATTTGCGGCACACCGCGCGGAGCCGGCGGAATACCGTCCAAGTCAAATTTACCCAAGGGTACGTTGTCTTTAGCCATGGGGCGTTCACCCTGCAAGACGTTAATGGTTACGGCCGGCTGATTGTCAGAGGCCGTAGAGAACACTTGCGTTTTGCGCACCGGAATGGTGGTGTTGCGTTCAATTAAGCGTGTGCATACACCGCCCAAGGTTTCCAAACCCAAAGACAACGGGGTAACGTCCAACAAAAGAACGTCTTTGACTTCCCCGGTCAAAATACCGGCTTGTACCGAGGCACCGATTGCCACACATTCCATCGGGTCAATACCGCGTTCAATTTTCTTGCCGACAAGGTCTTCCACATATTTTTGCACAATCGGCATACGGGTCGGACCGCCGACTAAAATAATGCGGTCAATTTGGCTGGCCGATAAACCCGCATCGGACAAGGCCTGATTGACGGATTTACCGCAGCGTTTGACGATGTCATCCACCAAGCTCTCTAATTTCGCGCGGGACAGGCGAAGTTCCAAGTGTTTCGGGCCGTCGGCTCCGGCAGAAATAAACGGCAAGTTGATGTCCGTTTCCATGGTGGTAGAAAGTTCAATTTTGGCTTTTTCCGCCGCATCTTTCAAGCGTTGCGCGGCTTGTTTGTCTTTGGACAAATCAATGCCGGTTTGCTTTCTAAATTCGTCTACCATCCACGCGATAATGGCGTTATCCATATCGGTTCCGCCCAGTTGTGTGTCACCGGACGTGGCGAGTACGTCAAACGTACCTTCTTTGCCCATTTCCGAATGCAAGTGCGGCCGCCGTCGGTTCGTTGACCAAACGCACCACGTCTAACCCGGCAATACGGCCCGCGTCTTTGGTGGCTTGACGTTGGTTGTCGTTAAAATAGGCCGGAACGGTGATAACGGCTTTTTCGACTGGTTCGCCTAAAAAGGCCTCGGCATCTTTTTTCACTTTCTGTAAAACGAAAGCAGAAAGTTGTTGCGGCGTAAATTCCTGCCCGCGCAAATTATATTTGAAGTTTTCGCCCATTTTGCGTTTGAAAGCAGTTACGGTCCCTTCCGGGTTGGCAATCGCTTGGCGGCGGGCCGGTTCACCCACGAGCCGTTGGCCGTCTTTGGTAAACGCTACATAAGACGGAAATGCTTTCCCGCCGATAGAGCTACCTTCGGCAGACGGAATGATCGTCCCTCTGCCCCCTTCCATCACAGCCGCAGCCGTGTTAGAAGTTCCTAAATCAATACCAATAATTTTTGCCATAATACTACATCTCCTTTTGTATAAAATTTACCCCAACTTTAATTTTCTTGCGTATGCTGACCAACTAGCACCCGCGCCGGGCGCAAGACGTTGCCGTCTAGCATAAAGCCCATTTGTACTTCTTGAATCACCAGTCCGTCTTGTTCCGGCGGAACCGGCACCATTCCCACGGCTTCTTGCGTTGCCGGGTCGTACGGTTTATTCAATGTTTCTATCCGCACAATTCCTTCGCTGGTAAATGCTTTTTGCATTTCCGCAAGGATTAAATTTACCCCCTCTAAAATACTTTTCGTTTCGCCGCTTACTTCCTGCTTGCTCCATTTTTGCGCTTGGCGCAGTAAAATTTCGTAAGACGGAAGTAATTTTTCGGCTAATTGTTTTTTGCCGTATGCGATAAACGAAAGCTTTTCGCGCGCGGTACGTTTGCGGAAATTTTCAAATTCCGCGTACAAACGCACGTATTGCTCCTGATAATCCGGCTGGGCCGGTTGGACGTTTTCTTCTTCGGTAGCAGTTTCTACCGTTTGTTCCGTTTCTTGCGGCAGTTCCTGTTCGCAAATTTCGTCCGTATGTTTAGGATGCTTTTTACTCATAATCTTCTTCCTCTTCGGCGGCCTGAAAAGTAGACCAATGCTGCATAGACGACTCCAGCAAACTACCTATAAAATGCACCAGCGCCATCACCCGCGTGTACTCCATGTGTTTTGGCCCGATAATCCCCAGCATGCCGACCGTTTTATCCCCCACCCGGCAAGCGGTGGAAACGATACTCAAGTTCTTTAGTTCTGTCAATTCGTTCTCGCTGCCGATACTTACGTTTAGTTTTTTATTGGACTTTTCCAAGTTCGTCATTTTTTCGCTAAGTAGCGAAGAAAATTTTTCGCGCTCTTCCACAATGCGCATCATCTGTTTTAAATCTTCGTAATCTTCCGTGCTGGTATTGGCCAGTAGCCGCCCAAGCCCTTCCACATGCAGATCATCCTCCCTTGTTTGCGGGCGTTCCATATCTTTTAGTACGCGCGAAGCCAAGTCAGCCATACCGGCAATTTCCTGATGCCCCGAATGAATGTGCTGCCACAAAA
>CACZKQ010000036.1 GCA_902781765.1 uncultured Elusimicrobium sp.
TTTCCCATGTAAAAATGTGGGGGGATTTGCACCCGTCTTTAAACGAATTTAGTGAAGAAGAAAGTTTGAAAATTACCCGGGATTTCTTGGCTTCGCCAAACGAAAAATGGGCCGATACACAATATCCACTTCAGCGCAAACGAACTCATTTTTCCACTACGAAACGCAAAAAGAATTTAATTATTTTTGCACTGGAAAGTTTGGATTTTAATTCGGTAGATGCCGCGTCCGGGAATCATCATGGGGCGACGCCTAATTTAGATACTCTAATGAACCAGGGCCAAATTTTTGACCGTTTCTTTTCCTGTACGGATTATTCCAGTTTATTAGGTATTGGGGCCAGTATGTCGGGCTTATGTTGGGTGAGCGGAGCCCCTTACTTTGGGCGCGGGCTGGAGCAAATTACCCAAAATGGCCTGGGGCGTCTATTTGCACAAGCAGGTTATGAAGCCGTTTTTGTACGTGCTTGTGACGACGAAGAAATGTACATAGGTCCCTTATCGCGTTTAATGGGTTTTAAAACGTTTGGAAGTGATGAAATTAAAAAATTAACAGGAAAACGTACTGTATATGATGCGGAAGCGTTGAAAGTGCTGGCAAAAGAATTTAAGAAGAGTGATAAACCTTTTATTGGGTTTTTCTTCTCTACGGCAACCCACGAACCTTTTGAATCTTGGTCTCCTAAAAAACTAGATGCCCGCCTAGAGGAGCGTTTTGCTAAGGATCCTTATTTACGTGCATTAGCTTATACGGATAGTGCCATTGGTAAATTTCTCCAATTTTTAAAAGATAATGGTTTGTATGAAGATACGGCCTTTGTCGTTGTAGGGGATCATCATCGCCGGGAAATAGGGGCTACCGTTCGGGAAAGTTATCACGTTCCGTTTGCGCTGGTTGCACCGGGTGTGTTGCCTGCTAAACACGTGCAGACGATTGCCGGTCAAGTGGATTTACTGCCCACATTAGTGGATTTATTTCATCTTTCCGTTCCTTATACGGCTATGGGAGAAAGTTTGCTGGAGCATACAGATAAAGATTGGACCTTTGTTACCCAAGGAGGGCACGATTTTGCTTTTATGACTCCGGAAGCTTTTATCCTTTCCGGGCAACAAGGGGAATTCCATCAAAAAATGGTAGCTTTGAATAAAGCGGCCTATACGGTACTAAAGAATAATCGTTGGGCCAAATATTAACGGCTGTTGTATTGGGAAAACACAGGGGACATTTCCTCTTTGCTTGTTAAATTGCTACAATAAATAGACCCCCTTTTTTGTCCCAAAAAGGGTAGATTTTTCTGTAGAGGTTGTAGTTATGGTTCGTAATTTAATAGAAGAGCGTATCCCTCCGCAAGCTGTTGATGCGGAAATGGCTGTTTTAGGTTCTATGCTTTTAGATGCCGAGGCAGTAAATGATGCCTTGGAAATTTTAAAGCCGGAACATTTTTATAAAGAAGCCCACCAAAAAATTTTTGATGCCATGAAAACGCTCGTAGATCGTGGACAAGCTGTTGATTTGGTAACCCTGAGCGAAGAAAATAAAAAAAATAATTTACTTGCACAGTTAGGCGGAGAAGTTTATTTAACTCAACTCATTGATAAAGTGGCTACTGCCGCACACGTAAAACACTATGCGGAAATTGTTTACAAAAAATACGTAGTACGTGATTTGATCCGCACCGCTACCGGTTTAGTGCAACGCTGTTATAAAGAAGAGGATGATGATCCGCAACTTTTGATTGATGCCGCCGCCGACCAAATTTATAAACTCAGTCAAAAACAAAAACTTTCTGGCTTTATTTCCTCTAAAGAATTGGCCCCGGAAGTGATGGATTTACTGGAAAAAGCAATTCAAAATAAGAACGCTATTCAGGGAGTTCCAACAGGGTTAGATGCATTTGACCACCGGACGGGCGGGTTGCGTAAGTCCGATTTAATTATTTTAGGGGCGCGGCCCAGCCAAGGGAAGACCGCCCTGGCATTGAATATTGCACATCATGCTTGCGTGGAGTGTGGAATCCCGGTGGCTTTTTTCTCGCTGGAAATGGGACGCCAAAGTATTTTTGAACGTATGATTGGCGCCGCTGCGATGGTGGAAATCCATAAGTTGCGTACCGGGTGGATGGACCGGAGTAAATTTGGTGATTTAACGCGCGAAGTGGGGCGTTTGGCGGCAGCTCCTTTTTACATTGATGACACATCCGGAATTTCTATTACCGAACTACGTATGCGTGCGCGCCGGTTAGCCAGCGAGCTTAAAAAACAAGGCAAAGAATTAGGGCTGATTGTTATTGACTATTTGCAGCTGATTCGCGGTGGTGAGCGCCGGGCGGAAAGCCGTCAGCAGGAAGTGAGTGAAATTTCGCGTATGCTGAAAGATTTAGCAAGAACGCTCAATGTTCCCGTGTTAGCCCTTTCGCAATTAAGCCGTAAAAACGAAGACAAAGGCCGCACTGATAACAAACCTCAGCTTTCCGATTTACGCGAATCAGGTTCTATTGAACAGGACGCGGACGTGGTGGCACTGATTCACCGCGATTGGTATTATAAGCGGGAAGATGAATCCTTAAAAAATAAGGCTACTTTAATTATTGCCAAACAACGTAACGGCCCGGTGGGAGATATTGATCTTGCATTCTTTGGAGAATATGCACTCTTTACCAACCCGGCCCCGGAGCATATGGAAATGGCGGAGCAAGCCGGCGGTAATACGCAAATGGTATTGCCGGAGTAATTATGACCGTACCGATTCTACGACCTACAATTGCGGAAATCGATTTAACCAAACTGGCTCGTAATTTACAAAAAGTACGCGCGGCGGTAAAGCCCGGTGTCAAACTGCTTACACTGGTTAAAGCCAATGCGTACGGTCATGGAGCGGTAGAAATTGGCAAGTATTTAGAAAAAAATCGCTTATGCGAATTTTTTGGAGTGGCTTCCGTAGAAGAAGGTATTATGCTACGGGAGGCTGGTATTAAAAATTCCATTTTAGTCTTGGGTAGTATTTATCCGTTTGAAGCATTTGAGTATGCCATTAAAAATAATTTAGCCATTACAATTGCCAGCCAAGCGGCTGCAGAGGCCGTGTGTAAAATTGCTGAAAAACTTGGCGAGCAAGCGTTGTGCCACGTTAAACAAGATACCGGCATGGGACGTATCGGTACACGCCGCGGCAAGGTGGTAGGTGTGATTGAAACACTAGCAAGTCATCCCTATACCATTTTGGATGGTCTTTATACTCATTTGTCCAGCGTAGAGAGTGATGAGGCATTCACCGAGGAGCAAATCGGTTACTACCGGGATACACTCACGCACGTGGAACTTAAAGGGATTCATATCAACCACCGCCACGTTGCTGCCAGTGCTGCGATTCATGCGCGGCCGGACGTGCATTACGATATGGTCCGTCCCGGTCATAGTGCATACGGCCTTGAAAAAGGGTATGAGCCTATTTTATCTCTTAAAACACGCATCGTTTATGTAAAGGATGTAGCCGCTGGTGCAAGCATTAGTTATGGACGCAGTTTTATTGCGGATAAACCTATGAAAGTAGCCACGCTTCCCTTAGGTTACGGCGACGGTTATTTACGTTCGCTTTCCAATAAAGGCGAAGTGCTTGTACATGGAAAGCGTTGCCGAGTGCTTGGAAATGTAACCATGGATATGCTCATGATTGATATTACCCAAGTACCGGAAGCGAAGGTAGGGGATGAAGTGGTCGTAGTCGGGCCGCAAGGGCAAGATGAAATTACCCTGTTGGAATTAGCTCAAAAAGCAGGTACCATTGATTACGAGCTTTGCACGCTCCTCATGCCGCGCGTACCCAGGATTTATAAAGAATGATAAAGCATATAGTGAAATATATTGGCGGGCTGTTGGCCCAGGTAGGTGGCGCAACCGATATGGTGCGTTCTTCCTTCTTTTGGCTATTTCGCTCCAAATTTGAATTTCATCAGGCCATGAAACAGGGGGTGGAAATAGGGGTCAACTCTTTTGGGGTAACTGCTTTGACGAGTCTGTTTACCGGGATGGTACTTGCGTTGCAGGCCGGAAATACGATTAACAACATCTTCGGTGATCCGATTTTTGTGGGAACGATTGTGGCATTTTCTTTAATCCGCGAACTTGGCCCGGTGCTGACCGGGGTGGTGGTGTCCGGCAGGGCCGGGGCCGCCGTTACGGCACAGATCGGCACAATGGCCGTTACCGAGCAAATTGACGCACTGTATACATTAGGTACCAATCCAACCCGTTATTTAGTGATTCCCCGTATGTTTGGGTTTCTGCTAACCATGCCGATTTTGACGCTTTTTTCCAATGTGTTCGGTATTATTGGCGGCTATTTGGTGGCTTCATACGCGCTAGGGGTTCCCGGTGAAATTTACATAAACGATATTACAACTTTTATGGGCGTAGGCGATTTTATGCACGGATTTATTAAATCGTTTATTTTTGCCTTTATGATTGCCACCGTCTGTTGTTATAAGGGGATCAGTACACGCGGCGGGGCCGAGGGGGTAGGTAAATCTACCACCGGGGCTGTTGTAACGACGATTGTGCTGATTTTAGTGTTAGACTATTTCTTGACGGCTATTTTGACTGCGCTGGGGATTTAAGATGATAGAAATTAAAAATCTTCATAAAAATTTCGGCGAAAAGAAAGTATTACAAGGAATCAATTTGCAGATTCCCGATGGGAAAGTAACGTGCATTTTAGGGGGGTCCGGCTGCGGAAAAAGTACGCTAATTAAATGCTTAATCCGCTTGGAAGAACCCACTTCCGGTCATATTTTGGTGGACGGAAAAGATATTACGCATTTAAATAATGAAATTCGCTTAGCCGCTATTCGCCGTCATTTTGGGTATTTGTTCCAAGAGGGTGCGCTGTTCGATTCTATGACGGTGGGGGAAAATGTATCGTTTGGTTTAAAATACTTAACTCATGTGCCGGAAAGCGAATATCCGCGCATCATTAAGGAAAAATTGGCTTTGGTGGGTTTGCAAGAAGATGTTGCGAAACTCAATCCCAGCGAACTTTCCGGCGGTATGAAAAAGCGTGTGTCACTTGCACGTGTGTTGGCCGTCAATCCCAAGGCTATTTTGTACGACGAACCGACTACCGGGCTGGACCCGATTATGTCGGATATTATTAGCGATTTGATTTTAGATTTAAAAGCAAAATTACACGTTACTTCGGTTGTTATTACGCACGATATGAATTCGGCTTTTAAAATTGCCGATTATATTGCGTTTTTATACGAAGGAAAAATTTTGCTTTACGGTACGCCGGACGAATTTCGGAAAACGGATAATCCGTACGTAAAACAATTTGTCAGCGGTTCAAGCCATGGGCCGATTCAAATGAAACTTATGAAGGAATAAGGGGAATTACATGAAACCAGAAACAAAATTAGGTATTTTTACTATTTTAGGTTTGTGCATTTTTGGATATTCGCTCTATTTTTTAGGCGGAATTTCCGTTACGCGCACGTACGATTTAAACATCAAGTTCCAAGATGTTTCCGGCTTGCCGGTTAAAGCTCCGGTTAAACTCTCCGGGGTGGAAATCGGGAAAGTAAAACAAATTAAAATTGAAAACGGAGATGTGATTGTTGTTGCGGAAATCCATAAAGGCCAAGACATTCGCCGCGGGGCGCAATTTTCTGTTGTTATGACAGGGATTATCGGTACTAAATACTTGCGCGTTGTGCAAGGGCCCATGGACGAGGCCGCTTACAAGGCGGGAGATTATATTTTGGGTATGGACGAAGTGCCTATGGACGTTATGATCACCCAAACTATGGCAAGTATCAAAGATTTTGTGGACAGCGTGAATCACCAAGGAGCTTTTGGAGAACGCTTGAATGACACGATGGTTGAAGTGCGCCAACTGTCTGCAAACCTTAACCAAATGGTGGCTACCTTGCGGCCGTATGTGACACACACCATGCAAAATTTAGATGTTGCCAGCGCCCGCTTAAATGATTTGATGGCAAAGGCGGATTCTTTAATGACCAGTATTGATAATGGGGAGGGGGTAATCGGCAGTTTAATTAAAGATCCTGAAATGAAAGCCGAAGTAAAAGAAAGTGTCAGCGATTTAAAAGATACAATGGCAGAAGTTAAGACGTTTGTAGGAAAAATGAAACGCTTCCGCGTATATTGGGATTACGATTTCTTCTATATGCCGGGAGATAACTTAGCATCTAGTGATTTGGCTCTTGAAATTTTCCCGTCTAGCGGATATACGTTCTACCGCGTGGGGATGGCGAATTTGGGCAATAAAGATGACCGCTTAAAAGAAAAGGATTATTTGGAAAAGAACAAATTGGATGTCCGTTTTGGGTTATATAACCAGTGGGCGAGAATCTCTGCCGGGCTTATTCGCGGTGGCGGCGGTGTGGCATTAGAGCTTAAACCGTTCTATGATAAAGAGTTTTTGAACCGCTTTACCTTTGCGGGCGAATTTTACGATTGGGGCCGCGACCGCACCATTAACGGCCATAATTTTGATAAACCCAACCTAAGCTATGGGGTGGATTTCCGCTTCAACCGTTACTTCTCGGTAGGGGCCTGGGCACGCGACGTGTTGGAAACAAACGATTTTGCCGTCAAAGCCAACTTATCGTTTAATGACGAAGATATTTCTTCATTCTTTGGTTTAGCGGCGGTAGCAGGTTCTAAATAAGTATGAAATTTAAAACAATTTTTGTGTGTCAAAAATGTGGTTTTGAAGCACTTAAATGGGCTGGAAAATGTCCGGACTGCGGAGAGTGGAATAGCCTGGTAGAAGAAGTCAAACAAGTTGAAAGT
This sequence comes from uncultured Elusimicrobium sp., assembly GCA_902781765.1. Lineage (GTDB taxonomy): Bacteria > Elusimicrobiota > Elusimicrobia > Elusimicrobiales > Elusimicrobiaceae > Avelusimicrobium. Next base: position 6,810 of record CACZKQ010000036.1, read on the forward strand.
AAAAAAGCTCCGGCCCGCACCCGCAGCTTTACGGATTTTTCTTCCGAAGTTGTTAAATTATCGCAAAGTAAAGCAATTAAAGAACCGCGTATTGAAACACATATTGGCGAATTTGACCGTCTTTTAGGTGGTGGACTGGTGAAAGGTCAACTGACTTTGCTGGCCGGCGCACCGGGGATTGGAAAATCTACGCTCATGCTTCAAGTGGCTGCCGAACTTGCGAAAACCTACAAGGTGCTTTATATTTCCGGCGAAGAAAGCACCGGGCAAATTTCCGGCCGCGCTCAACGGCTTGGGGTAAACGGCGACAACATCTTTCTTTTGTGTGAAACCGATATTCAAAAAATTATAGAGTCTGTAGAAAATGTAAATCCGGAAGTGCTGATTTTAGATTCCATTCAAACGGTTTATCACCCGGAGTTTACGTCTTCTGCCGGGACCGTGGCGCAAGTGCGCGAATGTACAAGCGAACTGGTGCGTTTGTGTAAACCCAAAGGAATTATCACGTTTGTGTTAGGACATGTAACCAAAGACGGCGAACTGGCCGGCCCGAAAATTTTGGAGCACATGGTGGACTGTGTGCTGTATTTTGATACGGAAAAAGACAACGTGTTGCGGCTCTTGCGTCCGCACAAAAACCGTTTCGGCTCTACCGGGGAAATCGGACTTTTTAAGATGACGTCCAGTGGACTTGAGTCGGTAGAAAATGCCAGCGAATATTTTGCCCAAACGTCGCGCGAACGTGCACTAAAAGGGCGGGCTTATTCCCTGGCACTAGAAGGTTCGCGCCCGCTACTGACCGAGGTGCAGGCTCTAGTCTCGCCAACGCGTTATCCGTTTCCGCGCCGCGTGGCGACCGGGGTGGATTTAAACCGTTGTTTAATGCTTTTTGCCGCGCTGGAAAAACATATTGGGCTTAATTTGGATAATAAAGACATTTTTGTTAGTTTGGCCGGCGGCGTGAAACTTAAAGACCCCGCGCTTGACTTAGCCGTTTGCGCGGCGGTGATTAGCTCGTGCAAAGACGTTCCCTTGCCATATGATAGTGTCTTTATGGCGGAAGTGGGTATTTTGGGCCAAGTCGCCAAAGTGCCGCTAATGGACCGCCGATTGGACGAAGCCCAACGGCTCGGCTTTAAAAAAGCCTATGGGGCGATAGTAACCAAAGCCGAAAAACAAAAGCTCAAAGAAATGTCGCTACTAGAACTAGCCGATTTAAACGACCTGGCTTTAAAACTGCGCTAAGCCGTTTTGCATTTACGCGCGTTCTAAGAAAATCTGCAAAACATTCTACAAAGTGCTAAAATATAATTAGTACATCTAGGGGTGCGCCCCATTATTTTTTGGAGGATAAATGCCGATTTGGATTTTTCGTATTGCTACATTAGTAGCTTTTCCATTTCTTACCTACAACTTTATCAAACCGGATTGGATGACTTTTTTAGGTGGTCTTTTGTGCGGTGCTATTGTTGTAGCCGGCGAGGTGATTTTTAAACGCTTGCGCCTGATTAAAATTATGATTGCCTGTACGGGGCTGATTTTAGGGTATGTGCTGTTTGTACTCTTTGATTATGGAATTCATAATTTTTTTGAAGCTGATATCGCTTGGTGGGAACAATACAGATGGCATGTGGAAATCACTCTTTTAATATTTGGTGTTTTGGCCAGTTTGTTTAAATCGCGCGATTTGGAAGGCCTTTCTTATACGGGACATCATTTAAAAGTGGCTGATTTATCGGCCTTATTAGACGGACGGATTATTGATTTATGTGAAATCAATTTCCTTTCCGGGGTGATTGTACTTCCCGTATTTGTATTAGATAAACTTCATGAAATGGTGGCTTCCAAGGATCCTTTGGAACGTGCCAAAGGCCGCCGCGGGTTGGATGTTGCTTCTCGTTTAGAAGAATTAAAAGAGGTTACTACGCGCGTTACGAATAAGAACCCTAAGGGAAATTCTTTAGAAGAGAAAGTAGTAGCTTTAGCCAAAAGTTTTGATGCTGAAATTGTTACGTTGGATTTTAATGTGGCAAAGGCCGCGCTTTTAAAAAATGTAATTGCGCTAAATATAGCGGATTTAGCAACGGCACTTAAACCGGTTGTGTTGCCTGGGGAAACAATGTCCCTTTTTGTCATGAAAGACGGTAAAGAAAAAGAACAGGGAATCGGCTATTTAGATGATGGCACGATGGTTGTTGTAGAAGAGGGCCGAAAGCATATTGGAAAGCGTACAGAGGTGTCTGTATATTCCATTTTACAGACGTCTTCGGGCCGTATGATTTTTGCTAAAGTAAAATAATTTTATGGAGCAGAACCAGCACCGCTTTGCGTCAGTTGTGATTGTGGCCGGAGGAAACGGGAGCCGGATGGGGCGCCCTAAGCAGATGTTGCCTTTGGCCGGTAAACCGGTGTTGGTGCGTACGATAGAAGCATTTAAAAATACTTCCGGGGTGGAAGAAATTATTGTGGTTACTCCGCTTCAAAACCGCCCCCTATTAAATCAATATTTTACAGGACTTATTTTTGCTGATCCCGGTCATACACGTCTGGAATCGGTCAAGCATGGCTTTGAAAAGGTTTCCAGCGTAGCGGACGTAGTTGCCGTACATGATGGGGCGCGTCCGTTAGTGAGTCCGGAATGTATTGCAACTTGTGTGCAAGCTGCCCGGGAAGATGGGGCCGCAGTGCTTGCGGTGCCGGTAAAAGACACCACAAAAATCGGAGCTAACGGTTTTGTGTCAAAGACGCTAGACCGTGGAACCCTTTGGGCGGCGCAAACTCCGCAAGCATACCGGCGGGAAATTTTAGCAAAGGCGTTGACTCAATTTGGAAATGAAATAGAAGCAACGGATGAATCCCAACTGGTTGAAAAAATGGGTGTAAAAGTGCGGCTGGTTCCATCCGATTATAAAAATAATAAAATTACAACGCCGGAAGATTTAATTTTTGCGGAGGCTCTTTTGAATCATCAAACGATTTATCGTACGGGTTTTGGTTTTGATTTACACCGGTTGGAACCCGGCCGAAAATTTATTATTGGTGGGGTGGAAATCCCACATAGTAAAGGCTTTTTAGGCCATAGCGACGGGGACTTGGTTCTCCATGCGCTGTGTGATGCCGTGCTAGGTGCCTTGTGTGCCGGAGAAATCGGGATTTTATTTCCACCTACCGACCCAAGTATTAAGGGAATTTCCAGCGTAACCATTACTAAAAAAGTATTGGAAATTGTCCGCGAACACCGCGCTCAAGTAGTGCATTTAGATGCTACTATTATTACGCAAGAACCGAAGATTAAACCGCATTATGAAGAGGTTCGCAAGAGCTTGGCGACAATTTTTGAAATGCCGTTAGAAGATGTCAGTTTTAAATCAAAAAGTCACGAGCACGTGGGTGAAATCGGCCGTGGCGAAGCGGCCATGTGCCACGCCGTGGCTACGGTAAAAATTACACAATAGGAGAGAGTATGAAAATTCGTTTAGGGGTACTTTGTTTAGCAGGAGTTTTATTGTGCGCGTGCGGAGCAAGCACATCGTTTAGTTCGCGCAAAAAAGTGACGCAGGGTATTGATTATTCCAATTACGGCAGAAACGAGGCGTATTATGAATTTTCTTCCGCTATCCCCAACGATACGGAGGGGAACGCATTTGCCGATACATTAACGCCGTCGGAAGCGAACGGTAACTTGGAAGAAGAACAAATGCCCGGCGAAGA
>CACZKQ010000037.1 GCA_902781765.1 uncultured Elusimicrobium sp.
CCGTTGTTGAAGCATTTGTGCGCGCTGAAAAGAGTTTTGAACGCGTTTAGCAAGGACGCGTTCAATAACCATATTTCCCCTTATTGTACCGGGAATTACCGTTCTATTTCCAATAGTAATTACCTGCCGCGCCACCTGTTCGGTTTGAGAAAAAGAAACGGGTGTGCAGACAATCAGCAAACACAAAGAAAGAAGAAATGTTTTCATAACTACCCTACCAAAAATTGCTTGATATTTTTTCCGTTTTACATCATCTGTCGGGAATTTTTATCTTTAGTTGCACATCAAACCCGGTTAAGTGGTTATACTGCGGTGTGAATTGTACAATCCTTTCCGGGAACATGAGTTGTGTAGCAAAATCAAACTGGCTAAATGGAATAAAGTAGTTGGAGATTTCTATATAAGTCCTTTTTTCTTGGAACCAATTTTCATCTAGAAGTATGTCTTTTAATTTTTTAGGCGCATTTTTTAACGTCAAACCGGGAATAAAGGAAATCATAAAAGTTTCTGCCTGGGAAGCTAAACTTGTTCCTAACGAGAACGGTTCGTTATACAGTACATGGCCACTACCCGCGTAGATGATAAATAGAGCGTTTGGATGCTGCTGACGAGCCTGCTCCACAATATGTTTCCAATAATTGTTACGATGCCGCCTTCCTTCCAACGTAGACCACATGTCCTTGCGTTTAAAAAAATCGATCACTAAATCTTCTTCTACGGCATTAAGAAATTTGGGTTCCAATCCAATAGTTTGTATATTGGACTCCATGGCCGCCAACCAAATTTGATTATACGCTCTGTCCGGGTCTCGCGGGGTTTGCAATCCTTTCCCGTAGGCGGTACCATCCGGCAGAAATTCAGTAAGTAAGAAAATTTCTCGGTCCGGAAATTTTTGGCGGATAAGTGGCAGAAAACGGGCAATATTTTCTTGTATAACCGGGTACGTGTGTATTTCCCCAATGAGCAAGTAAGAGATATCGGTTGGGATCTGTTCTTGTAACCAAGTTAAATCATAGGCCGGATTATGTTCAATGATGGTTTGATGTTGTTTAAGAACCGGGATTTGTTCATAAAGTAATTGTAATTGTTTCTGAAGTTGTCTACCGGCCTTAAGAGTTTCACGGTTATTGCGTAATACAAAGTAATTGGAAAGTTGTTTGTCTGAAGTAAGAATTTCTTCCATGCCCGGATACAAAATGGTCGTAAATTCCCTGGGAATAGAGCCCGTTAATCTTCTACCGGGGAGCTTGGCTCCATAGATGTAAAAATTTTGGCGAGTAGCTTGTAATTCCATACTATTTCTAAAAGAAATTTCTATATTACGCGAAAGTGATTTGGAAATTTGCGCCGAAGATGGCATAATAGCAGCGTGTCTGGCAACACTACGCGTGGATTTCGCCACTGTTCCAGCCGTTTTAGTTAAGGAAAACGTTTGCGCTTGTGTAGCTAACGCTGCAAAGAAAATAAAAATGAATAAAATTATTTTTTTCATACTTACCTTACTATAAGTGTAGTAAAAAGGAGATAAAAAATACATGGGCCTTTTGGACCTAAAAAATGATTTTTTGGGCCTAGTTATTCATGGGGCTTTTGTAACAAAAAAGCTCCGGTTGGCTAAACCGGAGCTTGTTGTGTGCAAAATAAGTAGTAAATTTATTTTACTTTTTTGCCTTGTTCTAATTGTAACGTTACCGTTGTAACGTCGGTTACTTCGGCGGGGCCGAAAAATTGAATTGGGCCCGGGAATACATACAGGTCTTCTTCTGCCCACGCGGCGCGGTTCTTGGCGAGGTATTTAAACGGTTCGCCTTTAAGCTCCACGAGTGCTTTTTTGATGACCGGTTTTTCTTTACCTTTGCGGCGTTCAATGTTCATCATCATCGTCAGCGGAATGCCGCCCACTTCCCAATCTTGCGCTTTTTTGGTCAGTTTGCGTACGGAAGACAAATAGCCCGAGCATTTGTTAAGCGCAAGCACCGCGGCGTTGTAACCAAGCGCGTAGGTGTAATTGGCGTCAAACGTAGAGGGCTGACCGCAGCGGCCTTCGTAGCCGAAGAAGTGCGTAATTGTGGAGAATTTGCCGTTATACGTACCGGCTTTTTTCATCGCCGCAAGTTGCGTTTTAATCATTTCCACGAGCAGTTTTTCCGTCTCAATTAAAGACACTTGGACGTTTCCGTGCGGGTCGCGGTCTAACATTAGCTGTCCGGCAATTCCCGACGGTAACGAGCGCATCAGGTCGGCTAATTTTTTGGGCAGTTTGGAAAGTACAAATTCTTTCTTTTCCGCCAAGGTGTTTAGTTTGGACAAAGCGGCTTCGTTGTCGGCGAGTACGTCATTAAGCGCGCCGATAAGTTCTTTCATTTCCGGGATAAATTCAATGAGCCCTTCCGGTACGAGCACGACACCGAAATTTTTACCGGCTTTGGCGCGTTTGGCGATGATTTTTACTAAGCTGTCTACCACTTGGCTAAGCGTCATTTTTTTGGCTAATACTTCTTCGCCGATTAACACCGCGTTGGGCTGCGTTTTGAAGGCCACCTCTAACGTGATGTGCGAAGCACTGCGGCCCATTAAACGCACAAAGTGCCAGTATTTGCGGGCAGAATTGACGTCGCGCTCAATGTTACCGACGAGTTCTGCGTAAATTTTCGTAGCAGTATCAAACCCGAAAGATGTTTCGATTTGTTTGTTTTTTAAATCTCCGTCAATCGTCTTGGGTACGCCGATTACGGAAATATCCACGCCTTGTTGTTTTAAATACTCGGCAATTACGCAAGCGTTGGTGTTGGAGTCGTCTCCCCCCACGACGACGAGTGCATCTAGTTTGTTGGCGATTAAATTGTCTTTTGCGGCGGCTAGTTGTTCGGGTGTTTCAATTTTGGTGCGGCCCGATTGAATGAGGTCAAAACCGCCGGTGTTGCGGTAATCTTTCATTAAAGCGGGTGTAATTTCCGTGAATTTATTGTCTACAATGCCGCTGGGCCCGCCGAGGAAACCGAATAATTTATTTTTGGCATTGGCTTTTTTGAGGCCGTCTAACAGCCCGGCAATCACGTTGTGTCCGCCCGGGGCTTGTCCGCCGGAAAGCACTACGCCCACGCGCACGGCTTTTTTGCACGCGGCGGCGTTGTTGCCTTTTACAAAAGTAATTTCAGGCAAACCGTAGGTGTTTGGGAAAATTTTTTTGACGGTGGCTTGGTCGGCTACCGATTTAGTGGCCGAGCCGACTTTGGCTTTGACGGCCGCCGGACCTTTTTTTAGGATGTTAGGAAGCACGGGCTGAAATTTAGCACGTGCGACTTGCAACTGCGAAACAGCGCGTTTTACATTTTTTGCGGGCATTTTAAAACCCCTCCTAATAAGATAAAAGACTACTCCTACATTGTACTAAATAAATGGCAGTCTACTGAAATTGCACGGTTAACCGTGTAAAGGACGATGACCAATAATTCTACGATCGTGAGGCCGTAGGATTGTATGATTTCCCCATTATTTTTTATTTCATGAAAAACTCTAAAACGGTATTATTTTAGTAATTTTTTATTTTTTATAGAGATATAATCACGGAATTTGTCTTTTAAAAGAAAAACTTCTATAATAAAACTTAAGATTTCCCTTTGAAGGAATACTATGAAAAAACTTGAGTCAAATGATACGAATATGGTAGCCTCAACCTTTCGCGGGAAGGTATCTGTAGTGATTGCATCTAAAAATGGACTGAATCACTTGAAAGATTGTTTGCCCAGTGTCATACAAGCGACTCAAAAAGCTCCTTTTGAAACCGAAATTATTGTGGTAGATGATAACTCTACGGATAATACGCTTTCGCAATTACCTCTTCTGTTTCCACAAATCAAACTCTTTAAAAACGAAAAAATGGGAGTGTGCTCTTCTAGAAATACAGGTGTTAAACATAGCCAGGGTGACTGGTTGCTATTCATGGATAATGATGTTTTTTTAGATGAAAATTTTTTTATTTCCGCGCAAAAATATCTTCAAGATGATGTTTTTTGTGTGTCTTGTTGCGGTTACCTGGCCAGTGAGCCTACTAAACAACTTGATGGAATTAAAACAGTATCCTGGAAACGTGGCTGTATGCGTTTTACGGGTAATATCTATAATGACCAATTAAAAGCCAATAAAATGTATCCTAGCTTTGGGGTACAGGGCGCGTATTTCTTCTGCAAAAAAAGTGATTTTATGACTTTGCAAGGTTTTGATGAAGATTTGTTTGATCCGTATTTGCTTGAAGAAACTGATTTAATGTATAGAGGATTAAAGCGGGGTTGGAAAATTATTTATGCTTCCGATACACACCCCTTGCATAAATGTGGTGGTACAATACAAAGTAAAACCAGTAAACGTACTCAATTTTTAAGTAAGCGCAACCGTTTAATTTTTACTTGGAAAAATATTACTTCGGCACGCCTGTTAGTTTTCAGTCTAATTTGGAATGTTTTACGTCCTGATTTTGCTGTTTTTAAAGAAGTAAAAAAGTTATGGCCTATTATTAAAGAGAAACGTGCCCTAGAAAAAACAAATCAGGTTATCAGTGATATAGCAATTTTAAAACAAAGTAATCAGTTGGTGGAGTTTATTTCAAAATGACACAAAATAATACCACTACGCCCCTTGTTTCCGTTCTTCTTCCGGTATATAACACGAAAGAAGAGTATTTGAGAGCCTGCATAGATAGTATTCTAAAGCAGTCTTTTACGGATTTTGAACTTCTGATTGTTAACGATTGTTCCACTAATTCGCAGGTTGAATGTATTATTAAGTCGTATGATGATAAACGTATTCAATATTATGTGAATGAAAAAAATTTAGGTATTTCGGGCACGCGCAATCGTTTAATGTCTTTAGCAAAAGGAAAATATTGGGCTATTGTGGATCATGATGATATTTCACTTCCGGATCGGTTTCAAAAACAAGTTTTTTACTTGGAACATCACCCGGAAGTTGGGGTGGTTTCCGGTGGCATTTTGCAATATGATGAACCCAAAAACAGGAAATATCCTATTTTGCATGCGGAAAATGACAACGATATTAAACTCCGACTAGCCAGAGAATGCGAATTGTATCATCCGGCGGCTATGTTGCGTGCGGACACTTTAAAAGCGCATCATATTGTCTATGAAGAGGAATATTCTCCTGCAGAGGATCGCGTTTTGTGGTATAGGTTGCTTCCATTTACCAAGTTTTATAATATTCAAGAACCTCTTATTATCTACCGGTGGCATAGTTCCAATACTTCTAAAACACAACAATTTAAAATGGATTGTGCTATTCAAAAGGCCCGCATATTATTTGAAAGGGAATTTCCCGAAATAAGCAGTGTTTATCCGGAAGTAACTAAAGTCAAAGTATTATCTATCCCTGTTTTGAAAATCAAAAGGGAAATAAATAAATATAAGATTTACTTGTTTGGAATTCAAATTCTCTCTATAAAAAAGATGTAAGGATTCTACTTTTTGTTCATTGCCATACACTCTGTTTCTTTGCTACAATGAGAGTATCTATGTTGTTGGCGGAGGTTGTATGAAAGGAATCGTACTAGCAGGCGGTACTGGGAGCCGTTTATATCCGGCTACTTTTGGCATTTCTAAGCAACTTATTCCCATTTACGATAAACCGATGGTTTTCTACCCTGTTTCTGTTCTCATGTTAGCCGGTATACGGGATATCTTAATTATTTCAACACCTACAGATTTGCCATTGTATAAAAAATTATTTGGAGATGGTTCTGAATATGGTTTGCGTCTTTCCTACGTGGAACAACCCAAACCAGAGGGGCTTGCCCAAGCTTTCATTTTAGGGGAAGAATTTATCGGAAAAGACAATGTCTGTCTTATTCTAGGCGATAATATTTTTTACGGCCGTGATTTAAAGCAATTGGTGCAAGAAGCAGCAGCTAAAAAAACCGGAGCTACCGTGTTTGGCTATCATGTCAAAGATCCGACCGCCTACGGTGTAGTGGAAATTGATGCGAACAAAAAAGCCCTTTCTATTGAAGAAAAACCTAAAAATCCCAAATCAAATTGGGCGGTTACCGGACTCTATTTTTATGATAACCGAGTGGTAGAAGTAGCTAAAAATATTAAACCTTCTTCCCGGGGAGAATTGGAAATTACTGCCGTTAACGATTGGTATTTAAAACAAGGAGAACTTTCCGTTCAATTGATGGGACGCGGTATGGCTTGGTTAGACACCGGCACGCATGCGGACCTGATTAAAGCGTCTATGTTCATCGAAGCGTTGGAAAGCCGCCAAGGTTTAAAAATTGCTTGTTTAGAGGCTATAGCTTTTAAAAACGGTTGGTTAACTGCTTCCCAACTGGCTACGCGAGCCGATAAAATGAAAAATACCGAATATGGGCGGTACTTACAAAGTATTCCAGAGGATCAAAAAAATGGATTTTTTTAAGGCACCTATTGAAGGCTTAGTGGTATTAACTCCGAAAATATTTGCGGACAACCGTGGTTATTTTTATGAGTCATATAATAAAAACACCTTGGAAGCATTAGGCATTACGACAGATTTTGTACAAGATAATGAAAGTTTCTCTTCTCAAAATACGTTGCGCGGCCTACACTTTCAAAAACCACCTTTTGCGCAAGCCAAACTCGTGCGCGTTTTAGAAGGAGCTGTATGGGACGTAGCAGTTGATTTGCGCAAGAATAGCCCTACTTTCGGCCGCTGGTTTGGGGTAGAACTTTCGGGTGAAAACAAAAAACAATTTTTCATTCCGCGTGGGTTTGCACACGGTTTTTCCGTTTTAACACCGACGGCAAAATTCGCCTATAAATGTGATAATTTTTATAATAAAGCAAGTGAAGGTGCAGTTTATTTTAATGATCCGGAAGTTGCCATTGACTGGAAAATTGATCCGCGGAAAGCGATTTTGTCGGAAAAAGATTTAAAAAATCCGTCTTTTGCTTGTTATAAGGAGCAACCATGTTTTTAATTACCGGTGCCAAGGGGCAATTAGGCCACTGTTTGCGTGATATTTTGCCTGCCGAAAAGTGTATATTTACCGATGTAACCGAGTTGGATATTACCAGCGAGCAGGCGGTCTTTGCATTTGGCAAAAAACATCTCTTAACCGCTATTATTAATTGTGCAGCGTATACCAATGTAGATAAGGCCGAAAGTGAGCCGGTTCTCGCCAGAAAAATCAATGTAGACGGACCGGCTAATTTGGCTAAACTGGCTGCTCATTTAGATATCCCGTTCGTACATATTTCTACTGATTATGTGTTTGACGGTTCAACAAATACCCCCCTTTCCGAAACAGCTCCGGTTCGTCCGTTGGGTGTATATGGACAAACTAAGTATGAAGGCGAACAAGCGGTCTTGCAATATGCCAAAACAGCTGTAATCCTGCGCTCGGCCTGGTTATATAGCCAGTATGGAAAAAATTTCGTTAAAACCATGTTAAAACTCGGAACGGAAAAAGAAAATTTGGGTGTCGTGTGCGACCAAGTCGGCACACCCACCTATGCCCCACACCTAGCACAAACGATTGTGCATATTTTACCGCAAATAAAAACAGGCACCCGCTCTATTTACCACTTTACAGATGAAGGAGTCTGCTCGTGGTACGATTTGGCCTGGTATGCACTCAACCGTGCCGGTAGCAAATGCCGCGTGGAGCCTATTTTATCATGTGAATACCCAACACCGGCCAAGCGCCCGGCATTCTCGGTTTTAAACAAGGCTGCCATAAAAAAAGATTTCGGCGTAAATATTTCCCATTGGACAAAAGGAGTAGATGAATGTCTAACGAAACTATCTTAGTAACCGGCGGCGCCGGATTTATCGGTGCCAATTTTGTGCCTTATTTTTTAGAAGCATTTCCGCAATATCACGTCGTGAATTTAGACAAGTTGACCTATGCGGGCAATTTGGATAATTTGAAAGAGTGTGAAAACAACCCGCGCTATACCTTTGTAAAAGGCGATATTTGCGATGCTACCCTGGTCAACGATTTATTTAAAAAATACGATATTCGCGGTGTATTTCATTTCGCGGCCGAATCGCACGTGGATAATTCCATTAAAGGTCCGTTGCCGTTTATTAAAACAAACATTGAGGGTACATTTACCTTGTTGGAGGCGGCCCGTAATCATTGGATGAGCGCCCCTGGCCAAGTAAAACCCGGTTATGAAAATTGCCGTTTTCATCACATTTCCACCGATGAAGTATATGGGACGTTAGGCGAAACCGGATTCTTTACCGAAACTACGCCGTACGCGCCTAATAGCCCATATTCGGCCAGCAAAGCATCCAGCGATTTACTCGTGCGGGCCTATCATCATACATACGGAATGAACGTCACCACTAGCAACTGCTCTAATAACTACGGGCCCAAACAACATGACGAAAAATTAATTCCAACCATCATCCGCAAATGCTTAGCCGGGCAACCTATCCCGATTTACGGTGATGGTAAAAACGTGCGCGATTGGTTGTACGTATTAGACCATTGCAAAGGGATTGCGCTTGTATGGCAAAAAGGCAAATCTGGTGAAACGTACAACATTGGCGGGCGCAATGAACGCAATAATTTGCAAATTGTAGACACCATCTGCAACTTGTTAGACGAATTAAAACCAGCCGCCAACGGTCAATCTTACAAAACACTTATTACATTTGTAAAAGATCGTGCCGGACACGACCGCCGCTATGCGATTGATGCCACTAAACTGGAAACGGAACTAGGCTGGAAAGCCGATGAAAACTTTGAAACGGGTATTAAAAAAACCGTCCAGTGGTATTTATCAAAACATAAATAATTATTGGTCGTGCGAAACTTAAGGAATCAGTTGTGCTAAAAAAGATAATTCATTTTTTTTACCAATTAGAAACTACCCGTAAAGGTAATAAATGGGTACGAATTTGCAGATTACCTGTATTTATCGTTCGTTTCAAAGAATCAAAAACCAAATATTGCCTTTTCGGGATTCCGTTGGTTTCTGTAAAAAAAGAATTAAATAGAACTGTTTATTCAATTTTAGGATTTAAAAAGAAAGTATTTGATGAAAAAGAGATAAATACCATCTCCAAGGATTCCTTGATCCAAATGGCAACGTCTTCATCTATGATTGCTGTTTTTGATTTATGTTTTGGAGGAGGCACAGAAACATATTTCTTCTCGCAAAAAGATGCCCTAATTAGCCAGCATCCTATTTTACGTATTCAGTATATTAATGAAAAGTATAAATTAACTTTATACACACAAAAATCAACTGGTACATTATGGGCCAAAGATATAGCATTTTTGAAAGAAATAAAATTCGCGGAGGTAATTGTAAATCATTTAATAGGGTATCCTAACATCAAAAATTTGCTAAGTTTTATTTTATCATTAAAGCAACAAACTTCTAGAATATCAGCAAGAATTCACGACTATTTTTCTATTTGTCCTTATTACAATTTTATGATTGGAAACATTTTTTGCGGCGGTCCGGAAACAGAAAAATGTATTGCCTGTTTCCAAAAAGACACTGTAAAGGAATTTCCTCTGTACACAAACAAGAATACTGATATTGTAGATTGGCGTAATATGTGGCATAATTTTTACAAACAAATTGACGAAATTGTCGTTTTTTCAAATTCTACGGCATGTTTCTTTCAAAAGGTTTATCCCTACTTAAAGAATATAACTATTATTCCACACAGTGTGTCCTATTTGCGTCCAATTACCGTTACGGCGCATGCCGGAATTAATATTGGAGTATTGGGAAGTATTGTGGCTACATCAAAAGGAAAGGATATCCTTGCACAAATGGAGTCCAAATTAAAAGACTATAATAATATACACTTGGTTGTGATAGGTGAATTTGCAAACCAGTCAAATGCTACTCTTGTAACTGGCAAATACAATCGCTCCGAGTTACCTGATTTATTAGAAAAGCACCAAATTGATATTGTATTAATTCCTTCCGTATGCCCGGAAACATTTTCTTATACAACCGCGGAGGCTATGATGATGCAACTTCCAGTGGCTTGTTTTAATATAGGAGCTCCTGTCGAACGAGTCTCGCAATATGAAAAAGGATTAGTTATAAGTAAAATTGATGCTGTAAACAAGAAGGAGGAGGTTGTTATCACTATACACTGGTAGTCATGAAGAAACTGTTACTCATCGCCTCACTGTTCTTGTGCTGCTCCTGTGTCACCAAGTATGTCGCAGTACCGGAGTATCATACGGAGTATCGAACGAATACGGTACATGACAGCATCTACTTCGAGAACCTGAAATCAGCAAAGAAT
>CACZKQ010000038.1 GCA_902781765.1 uncultured Elusimicrobium sp.
GGTTCGTCTAGCCCTCAAAAACAATGCGATAAAAGTTCTTGCACTTCTCGGTGTAATAGTGCTCCGGATAAAAATGCTTGTATCAGTACTTGTATGGGAAGTTGTTAGTTGATTTTTTAATTCTATGGAGGAAAATTTTATGAAACTTCTAAAATGGCTTAAAAACTGCAGTGGTAAAATGGCTTTGTCTGCCTTACAGACGGCCGGTATTGCCACGGTGGTAGGGGTAGCCGGGGTGGGAGCGTATAGCTTTTTAAGCTCTCCGGCAAACGACCCCGCTGTATCTCCTTCGTCTTATAATCCGGGCGAAGTGGTGTATGTGGCCGGTAACCCCAATAGTGGGGTGTACCAACGCGGAGCATATTTCTCCGGGCAGGATAATGCTTCCGGCGGCCCGAATGAATCCTCTGTGCATATTACGGCTAAAACCTTAACGCGCTTGCAAGAAGCGGAAAATCGCGAAAAAGCCATGGCTGAAATGGAAGAGTACGAAGCGTCCAACCGCCCTTCCTCGGCCCCGGTGGCGGGTGGTGCTTATAAAGGCGGTAGTACCGAAGGTTTAGGCATGGGGGCTAACGTAGCTAACGAAATGGGCCTAAAAGGAACTGGTACGGCTTCGGACCCTATGGCGGCTGTTTCGGGCATGATGGGCAATATGCAAGGCATGATTTCGCAAGCTCAGCAACAAGGCCAGGGGGGCGCTTCCGGCGGTAAAGGTGGCCAAGGCGGCAAAGGCGATGAGGAAGGGGCCGAAGCGAATGCCCCCGGTTTGGGTGCTTTAAAATCAGCCAGTATGGCTAGGGCCGGTTCCGGAGGAGGTAGCGGAGCTGGGTCTTCCTTTGTTATTCAAAATAGTAATAAAAACCGCCGCGCTCCCGGTGCAAAAGAAGAAGATGCTGGAAATGTGCTTAATTCGGCCCAAGAACAATTAAATAAAACTATGGAAGGGGCCCGTATGCGCGCAAAAGCTTCCTTTGGGGAGAGCGAAGGGTTGGGGCATAGTAAAGATGCCACCATTATGGATGTGCGCAACACCAAGGACGGACGTGATTTAAGATGGATGATGGAACGCTCTAACAAGGTGGCCATGACGAAAACACGCGCCGCTAACGACGGGTCGGATCCGTTCTTGTCGGATACGAAAGTTTCCGGCGGTATGCGTATTGCAGCGGAAAATGTAACTACCGGGGCCGGCCAAGGTACCAAAGATTTTGAAGCAGAAGCTGTTGCCAGTTTACGTGGTCTTGGCTCTTGGGGTGGGGAACAAGATAATTACTATAATCAACGTAAGCGCGATCATGATACATTAAAAACATTATTTTATGTAGCCATTACTGCGGCGTTTGTGGCCATTCCGTTAATTATTTTCTTTGCCGGGTTAGCGCGTATGTTGGCAGCTGGTGTACTTACCGCGCCGCTTGCGCCGGCCCAGTGGGCCATTGCCGGTATAATTGCAGGGATATCTTGTGCTTTGTTACTAGGTTTAATTGGGTATGCTAGCTATTTTACGAATAAATATGGTGTGAGTGGCTTACCGTTAACAACTTTTATTTTAGCCCCTGTGTTGATTGGAATGGAAGCTTTGGCTATGTTTGTTCCAGGTGTATCCGGCCTATTTGCGAGCGTAAAATTAGGTATTATGGTTACAGTCGGAGCTGCCTTAGGTTTAGGGACAACGTTCTTGACAGATGCTTTGACTGGTGATTCAGACTATGGGGATAGCGCTGGAGGAGATGACTCTTCCTTAAAAAATACGGAAATTGAAAGCTAATAAAGGGGGAAAAATTTTATGGAACCAGTAGTCCAAATAAAAAAAACTCCTATCAAAGTATCTAAAACAGCTGTTTGGATAATACGGGGAATATTGTTTTTGTTGTTTGTCATATGGGTAGGGGGCGCATTGTATCTGTATTCTTTTGTTAGAGAAGATAATAGAGAGTTAGAGCGTTTACGCTTGGCTCGTCAACAACAAGAGGAGCGCTTGCGCCGGGCGGCTTCTTACGAGTCTAGCCGTATAGAACAAAAGTTAAATAAGGATTCCAGTAAAAACGCGGTGGACAGTTTTAAACGCTAGGAGAATAATATGAAATGGTTATCAATCTTAAAAAATAAGACCGGTAAATTTACCTTAGGCGCCGCGCAGATGGCCGGAATTGCCGGGGCCGGGATTTTACTTGCGTATGGGGCTTTTGAAACGGACAATGCGTTGGATAAACCCCAGCAAGTCCGCTCCTTGACTTCTATTTCCGATAACAATGCCTATGTGGGAATGGAATATACGGCAAGCGGCCAGTTGACTTCCATGAAGATTAAAGACGGGCTGAATCAAGTTGCCACGCGCGAAGAACGCGAACGCATGGAAGGCGGCAGTGGAAATAACGATTTTGGTTTAAATGCAGTGCCCGGATTGGAAGGCCGTATGGGGTCATTGGGTCCGGCCGCCGCCACATCCACCACGGAGGGCCTTGGCATGGGTGCCAATGCCGCAGTAGAAATAGTTGGCGGGGGGACATTCCCTTCTGGCGGGGCGAATGGCCCTTCCGGAGCACCGGTACGTGGCGGTGTTGGTGCGCAAGGTGGTGCCGGTAGTGGCGCTGGCGGTGGAGCTGAAGGTGCTGGTAACGGTGATGCTTCCGGTAGCGGACCCAGATTAGCCGCTGCCTCTATGGCGCGTGCATCCGGCAATGCATTTAATGCAGCAGCCGGTGCAATTACAGGCGAAAACGCGGGCGGAGCCAGTTCATTGGGTCGTGGTGGTGGAGCATCCGGCGAAGGGTATCAATTTACAGGTTCCATGCCGGGCAGTAGTAGCGCTGTAGCGTCCTTATCCAGGTCAGGTAACGCACCGGAGACGCGTGGGTCCGGTTTTTTGGCGGCTTCCCGTCGTTCTACCATAAACGAAGGTATCCGCAACAAGGGACATGGTGATTTAAAAGATATTTCTAAACGCTCGGCGGATGCGGCTGCTAATCGATTTAAGTCTTCCAACGAAGGAAGCCGCGCTTTTTTGGCGGCCNNNNGGAAACGACAGGAACTGCTGACTTTGAAACGGAAGAAATAGGTGCCTTGAAAGGAATTAGTTCTTGGCAAGATGATAAGGATGATTTTTACGAAGAACAACAGAAAGCACGCAAACGCTTGGAATGGATGATGATTGCTATGGTGATAGCTTCGGTTATTGCAATGCGCGTAGCTTTTCCACTTATTATGGCAGGTTCAAAAGCAGGACTATTTGGCTGGCCTCAGGTGGTATGGGGTTGGGTTATATTGGGCGTAGCAATGGCCTATTCGTTAGTAGTGATGGGCTTTGCTATAGATTATATGACTCACTATAACGGGCTCTTTATGCCGATTACGGCCCTAGTTTTAGGAGCGGCATCAATCACGGCGTTAATCGTAACTGGTTTGAAAGCAATGGCAAATCAAGGAGGAACGCTGGAAGATGTTAAGTTCTTCAGTAAATTTGTCAAGCCGGCTTTCTCTAGTGTAGGAATGACAGCCGCTATGACAGGGGCTCAAACGGCTTTGCAGGCGGGTGCTGATGCAGATGCCCGTGCACAAAATAAATCGAAAAAGGAATAGTTTGTATTTACACCGGGGGAAATTTTTCTCCCCGGTGTAACTTTATAAATCGGGAGTTTTATGACCGAGCAAAAAATACCACCGCAAACGGAATCTGCCGAAGCGTCCCAACAAATACAAAAAGATTCCGTCCCGGCAAAACAAAAAATTCACGATACCCTGCGTTCCAAACGGGCGTGGTTTTTCCTGTCTATTGTTTTATTTTTGCTTGCGGGGGGAACTTTAGTGCCGGTGGGAAAAATTCCGCTGCTACGTAATTTAGTATATGCGATGGGCTACACCCCAGAGGAAACATTTCGTTTATCTTTATTTCAAGCCTTATTTTCCTGGAATGAACATCAAAAAATTTTGCGGGGCGAAATCCCCGACCCGAATGCGCTGGATATGTTCGGCCCGGCCGAAGCGGCCCAACGCCTAGCTGAGCAAGAAAAAATAGGGAAAGGAGCAAACAATTCGCTCTTTAATATGAAAGCAATTAACGCGGCTCGCCGCCGTCAGGGGCAAGGCATGGAACAAGTTGTTAGCTCGTCGGGTAATTCCGTAGAGCAAGATGTGGACCATGAAGATAATAGCCCGGATGTCCGCCTACGTAATGAAAATGCTGTGTCCAACACGCAGGCTAATTCGGCTAAAACAGGGGACGTTTATTTCGGCCAAGATACCGCTGCAATTGTGCGTGATAAAAACGACGGATACGATTCTATTAACACACTTAAAAAAGTAACTGCTCCCATAGCCGGGGTCAGTTCTTCTAGCGGTAAAGATTGGTTTTTCCGGTTGGTGGATAAAGCGACCCGGCAAGATGCACAGCTAGGAGAGTTGGAAGCTAATTTAGAATCACGAGGATTAGCCACCGGACTGGGGAATGTGGACAAAGTGGGTAATAGCAAAGCAGACCGGGATTTATATTGGGCCTGGTTAACCGGGCGTGCGGCGCGTCGAACCCCACAGCTTGTACTAAAGAAAACATTGGCTTCCACCGGTTTTGACGGAGCGGAATTGCCTAAATCCGTATTTACGACGTCTGGATTCTCCGGGGTTGGAATTAACCCCGAAAGCGTAGTAGCGGATATGGACAGCGTTAAAAAATATTTGGAATTAGATGAAAAATGCCAAAATGCATTAAAAGCAACAGAGGATGATACATACAAGAATCAAATAAAACAAATGCGTGTGAATATCAACGGTTTGCATAACTATGTTCCCTCTACTTGCGGCGACAGGGGGACTAAATCCGCTTCTTTTAGTAACACGTTACGAAGTATAGAAAATGAATGTAAAAGGATATCCGCTTCATATGCTACGATTCAAAAAGCGTGTGGAGCATTCAACGTGAAAAGAGATGCTGACCAGTGTAAAAGCGTAGAGCTTACTGCAGATATCTCGCAATTTGATGATTGGTGTAAAGATAAGGAATCGGCTTGCCTGTTGGCGGAAGATCCTGCCCTGTGTTTGGCGAGTGTGGGTAGTACTTCTTGGAATACGTGGGCTAACGAAGATGATATGCGTCTTAAAACCGAACAATGGGCCAGGGAAATTAGAGCCATTTATTATAATACAGACGTTTCTTATACGGAGAACGGGCAAGAGGTCCTTCCGCTAAATAGTGCTTATTTCCCAACGGCAAATTGGGGTGAAAGTTTGTGGGTAGATTCGGGAGCTGGTAATTGATTTAATAAATATTTTTAAAACCCCCTTGAAAAAATGCAAATTATTAGTATAATAGTAGTATATAGTAAATGCTAGTAAGTTGTTACGGAGTGGGGGACCATCTCTGAACAACGGTTTTTTATTATGATAATGCAGTAAAAACGGGAAAGCGAAGCAATCGTTTTCCTTGGGGCGTAAAAGCCCCTAACAAAGCAGTTTTTATTTTAACAGGAGGCTTTTATGCCAGAGGAAAAGAAAAAGGAAAGCTTTACCTTTAGCGATAAGATTAAGAATAGCAAACCTGCTTCTTCTAAATCTTTTGCTAATCGTGCTTCCTCTAAAATTGGAAGCGATGGTAAACCGCGCCAAACGCTTTTTGAGCGTACTAAACGTGATGCGCCGTTTTTTATTGCGGCCTTGGTGGCCCTTCTCTTATTGCCGTTTTTGTATAAATACAGCGGCAGTGTAGATGAAGAACCTACAATGGTCACCCCCAGCTATGAGGATTCCGCTTTTAACCCGGAACGCTCCGGCTTTGATGGTTTTGCCGGGGATCCGGAGGGGCAGATTGCTCAATTAGCAGGGCGTGATTCCATGTCTTTAATTCTTCCTTTTGGAGGTGCTAAAAACACCGAAGAAGAGATCGATGATTACGACGAAACTCGCATGGGATATGCCGGGGAAGGTTCTTCCGCTTCGCATAGCTTAGATGAGCAAGACGAAGAAGAAAATACCACCAATATTTATAAATACCGTAAACGCGCGCCGGTGGCTACGCGGGCAGCTTTCAAACGTTCGGCTACAAAAATCAATCGTTTGCCCGGTGCCGGACGTGCCGGAGTTACCGGTAGTAAATTAGGGGTCGGTATGTGGGGCGGAGGAATGAAATCCGCGGCGAACAAAGTGCGCGGTCAAGCTCCGCAAAATGCTCCTAAGCCGGTATCGTTGCAGCCGTTGCAAGCGGCTGGGAAGCCGTCGCGTTCGTATTTTGGTCAAGGTGCGGCGCGCGAAGCAGCCCGTTCGAAGGATGCCATGTCTAAAGGAAACGCTATGCAAGCCTTAATGGACGCGCAGATGAAACCGGTGGAACCCGGTAAAATCGGCGGTATTTTAGGCGGCGATTTTGGCGGCCCGGGCGGCGGTAATGGCGACCTCAAACGCGAATTCCTCTACAACGGTAAGGAACCGTGGTGGTGGGACATGATGAAACAACGCGCCATGATGGAATGGCAGAAAAAGTTTGAGTACAAATGGGGCTGGATCAACTGGGCGACCGATTTTGCCAGAAATATTTTAGGCGGCCTTTTAAATTGTTTGATCACTGGTCACGACGATGGTAAAATGGGCCATATGTTTGGTTATGGCGCCGGCGGAAAAGCGGATCCTACTTGTTGTGGTTATACTGCAAAAAAATTGAAACCAGTGTATGGTGAAATCAGCGATTTGGAAGCTTTTTGTACCAGCGCTATGAAAGCAAAAATGCAAAAAGATTTAGGTGTGGAAAAATGCGAAGGCTATAAAGGTGGTGATAGTGCTGAATCTGCTACGGCCTGGGGTGCGCGTCTTAATTGTTTCGGCGTCTTCGCCAGCGGACGTAAAGCACGTATTGCCGCGAATCGGCTGGTTACCGAACAAAACCAGTGTACCACTTTCTACCAAACCGGTTCTTATAGAGCTGTCGGTGGTGAGAAACGCACGCTTTACCACTATGTGGTAGGTGTTCCGTTTGACCAAGTTACCAAGTTCTTTGCAGAAAACGATCCGGATAAACGCGAAGAAATGTTACAAATTGCCTACTTTGCCAAAGGGGATAGCTTTGTGGTAGATAGCACAGAAGCCCAGCAAAAAATAAATAAACGGAAATTTATGCCGTTATTTATTGAAAGTGTGGCAATTAAAAATAGGAAAGTGAACAAGAAAACTTCCGGTAAAGATCTTCGTGTGGAGTTTGATGAAGTTGGGGATGATGAGTACGCTTTCTTGACAGGTAGCGACGCCGAAAAGGTTGGTCTTAAATATACAGAATTTTTAGACAAGCTGAGAAAAGGCGGCGTTGTGATTACTACAAATCAAAAAGAGACACCCATTATCTCCGCCAAAGGCAGTAAACGCGGTAAGAGCTGGAATACGGGCGCCCGTTGTGCGTATCCGCTGGCTTTTGTATCGTGCCGTAACCATGCCTTATATGCCGAAAATGCCAACCCGGCAAACGGCGAAACGGTAACGGGTACGCCGGCGGCATTTATTAGACTGCCGAACTTGACGGCTAAACATAACGACGCGCAGCCTTCTGCCGCAGACTTGAATAAAATGACACCGCACTTTGCGGTGATGTACGAAATTCAAGGTACAGATAACAACGGTGCGACCGGGCTGACAACAGAAATAGATCCTTCTACGGGCCGGTTGTATTATGCTAACATTCATTCGTCTAGTGAAGGCTATGATGATGAGCACATTACCAATGACCATGGTACGGACTTCCAACCGAACGATTCTACGTATACGGTAAAAGTGGAAGGAAAAGGCATTGATGCGCTCAATCAAATGGGATTAAATGCTCCACAAGCTAAGGACCAAAAACGTGCGGTCATTACGTGGACGGTGCGTCAACTCTATGATGAAGAAAAGCCCTGGGCCATCGCTTCTGCTATTGCAAATGGCCAAGGAGTAGGGGCTTCCGAGAGGGGAACCGGAGCAAAGGGATCCGGAGCGAAGGCTCCCGGTCAAATCGTCAGTACGGCTACGTGCGTGTACTTTGATGACGATGGTGTATCTTCTAAAGTAAAAGAAGAACCGGAATGTCCTAGTGACCAGACCGAGTATTGCTGTCGGAAATGGCATCCCCAAGGGGACTATGTTTGGAAGAACGGACGTTGTGAAAAGGTAACGACACCGGAACCTGACCCGAAACCAAATCCGAATCCAAATCCGAATCCGGGACAAAGTCAGTCGGCAAGTACACGGTTGGCACGGGTCTTTGCTTGGGTGCCTAACGTAGCTAATTGCCGTAATGAAGTAGCACCGGGAAAAACAGCAACTAAAGATTCCTTCTGCCCTGAAAAAGAAATTCCGGTGGGTAATGATGACCAACATTGTGTAGAGCCGGCTGGGCAAGCCATCATGGATTCTAATACGGCGAAAGAATTCGTAACCCAAGTAGTGGCTAAATATAATGCGGAAAATTCCACAAAGCCTATTGACTTTGACGGCTCGTTCCCTACGGCCGGGGAATTTGTGGATGCGCTGAATATTGCCACTGAAGTGGGTATTAATCAAGTAGCCAAGAGTGCCGTTTGTGAATTAGGCCGTAACATGATTCGCTTATCTAAGGATAAGCACTATCAACAACCCGGCTGGCACAACGAGTTTGGTGCATTCTACGTCTATACAGGTGAGGAAGCCGTCTTGTATCCGGGTAAACACTATGGAGACAGTACTACGTGCGACTCTCGCTTTATGGGCGTACAAGAGGGTTCTTGTACCAGGCATGCTCCGTTTGAATTCCACCATAACGAATATACGTGGCAAGGCTGGGGCAAGAGAAACACATATGGTTCCGGTATTGAATATTTCAAGAAATCTAGAAAGGAGTTAGCTGATAAAGCCGGTAATATGGCGGGTGATGTGGAATCTTTCCCCTTGCGTGCCTTGATGCAAGATGGTTTGAACGGATTCACAGGCCTTACCGATTGTTTAAACAAAGGGGCCAAAGTGAAAGCTCGCAAAAATGGAAGGACCGCTTGCGGAACGGAAGTCAATAAGTTCAAAGGTCGCTTTGGTTTCCTGGTGGACGGAAGCAAAGATGGCGATGGCGGTCGAAGCGGTCAAGGTTTAGCGTGTAGCTCTTTACGAGGTGATATGAATGTGGCAGATGCCTTAAAGTATGTAAAAACAGCTTGTAAAGTTGGGTTGGACTTTAAACCTTGGGGTATGGAAGGTAGCGGATCCGGAAGGAGCCTATCTGATGCTGGTTCTAATACGGCAGATCCGCAAGTAAAACCTGGTGCATAAGCAACTGACAAGAAGTTTAAAAGTAAAAAGGGCCTTGGAGTTTACACTCCGGGGCCCTTTTTTCTATCATATAATTATGCTACGAAACGGATTTTTTACTTCTTTAGTAATAGGGGGACTGCTCTTGTGCGTTACGTTACCTGCTAGCGCCGGGTTTCCGTTTTCGTTTCGTAAACAAACCATTAAAACCGATTATTCCCAAACCGTTTGGGACCAAATCATGCAAGAGCAAGCTGTCGGCGATATGCGACGCGGGATGATGGAGATGAGCCAGTCGCGCTACAACGAAGCCGCTAATAGTTTTGCTAAAGCCGTTGTCAAAAATGCCAAAGACCCTATGGGATATCTGCTTTTCGGGGCCGCCTTGTACTGGGCCGGGAAAGTAGATGATGCTATTAGCGAATATAACGAGGCACTCCGGTTAGACCCCAAAAACCCCATGGCTTACCAACTTTTAGGAATTGCTGCCGGCTGGAAAGGAAATATAGAAGAAGCGCAAGATTATTTTTTAAAAGCCAATGCCCTAGACCCCAATAAGGCCGATACGCACATGAACTTAGGTTCTACTTATGCGGTGCAAAATAAATTGGAAAAAGCATTAGAACATTTCCGCCGCTCTGCCGAACTGGCCCCGCGCGAGCCGCTTTATCATTATCAACTAGGCACGCTTTACGAAGTGTTGGGGCGTGATGAACAAGCCGAAGAATCGTTCAAAAAAGCGTTGCACTATTTCTCTGCTTATGAAGATGCGCAACTTAGTTTAGCCGCCTTGTATGAAAATTTAGACCGCACCGAAGAAGCCTTAAAATATTATAAAAAAGCCGTCAAAACCAAGCCTGGCGATTATGTGGCGCGCCTTCGTTACGCGTTTTTACTTTTGCGGCTGGGCGAAGAAAAAAAAGCGCGTGAAATTATCGAAGAAGCTTTTTCTATTTCCCGCTTTAAAGCAGAAGGACTTGCGCTAAATGCTGTCTACCGTGCAAGCGGCACTTCACCACAAGCGTTTGAAAAACAAATTAAATCGTTTACCGATAATTTATCCAAAGTAGCGGCTTCTAAAGCAGTAGAAATAGAAGTGTCTTTGGAATTTGAGCCTTTGTTGCTCGCACAAGATACACCTTCTTCTACGCAACCGCGTAATACGTTTGAGCGGGCCTACGAACAAATGCGTATGGGGGAAATGAGTGGCTTTCCCCAAACCATGCGTACATTTAAAAGAATGTTTACGTTGCCGGCAAGTGATTCCCAAAAACGCGAAGAACAAATTAAAGAATTTGCTGAAGGAGTACGTCAAGCTGTAGCCAGTGCGCCGGAAGGCTATCAAGTGAATTTATCATTACAAGGCCGCACGGCGGATTATAATTCCGCGTACGCATTAGGCCAACATAGAAATACGGCTCCTAAAGCCGTTTATGATCCGCGTATTGTCGGCAACGATATGGGGCTTTGGGTAATGGGACGTAGCTGGCTTAAGTTTGTAGATGAAAGTGTGGAAGATTTACAGGAATATCTGCCAAAATGCCCCTCGGGAAATACGTGCGAATTGTTGGGGGGACTAGCCGGCTTAGCGCGTGGTAAAAGTGGAATAGCACAAGAATTTTTCCAACGGGCCGTTGCAAAAAGCCCGAATGATGCGCTGGGACTATTAGGATTGGGAACGGCCGAAGTAATTGCCGGAAATGACGAGGTTGCTTTGTCGTATTACCAACGCGCATTGGAATTAGCTCCTGCCAGTAAAACGGCTAAGCGCAATATTGCTGTTTTAACAGACGAAAAATAATATGCAAAAATACGGACAACATTTTTTAATAGATCAACATATTATTACGCAAATTGTAGATGCGGCGTGTTTGTTGCGGGCGGAAAATGTAGTGGAAATTGGCCCCGGTAAAGGTGCGCTTACCCGCATCTTGCTAGAGCGCGGTATTGAAAATTTAACGGTGGTAGAAATTGATCCGCAAATGGTGAAGTATTTGAAAAAAAATATACTGCCGCAGTATTCATTTCAAATCATTGAGGAAAATTTTTTAAAGTTTAATTTGGCCTCTTTGCCGCAGGTACCGACGGAATTTGTGAGCAATTTGCCCTATATTGATGCGGCAGAAATTTTAGATAAAGTGCTTGCATGGCCACATTTCAAGACGGCAGTTTTTATGTTTCAAAAAGAACAGGCGCAAAAAATCCGCGCAAAAGCGGGAGATGAATTATATGGTCCTTTGAGTGTTTTTTCACAACTTCGCGCGCGGATTAGCCCAATTTGCAAAGTGGGGCGTTCGTGTTTCGCGCCGCAGCCGAAAGTGGAAAGTGCCGTGTTGGCGTTTGAAAAAATCACGCCGCCAAGCATAGCTTGGGAGAAACTGAGCCGCGTAGTGACAGGGGCTTTTTTGCACCGCAGAAAAACACTATTTAATGCACTTGTCTTAAGCGGATTTGAGAAAGAAAAAATTTTAGTGTCCTTAGAAAAATGCGGTTTTAAACCCACCGTCCGCCCGGAAGAAATTTCGCCTGAAAATTATGTGCGTTTAACCGATTGTTTGTAAATAATTTTTATTGTAGTATACTATATATGGGAGAAATTGAATATGAAATACATCATTAGAAATATGTTTTTAGTAGGAATTTTATTATTTCCTTTAGGTGCGTTTGCTCAAATAGAAACACCCTATAAATCGCTTGATGAAATGTGCGTGGTGGAGAAAAAAGATGACGGGTATTTTTTCATCAATCAAAATGAGATGAAAACTCGGCAGCGGGAAATTTTCGGGAAAGCAACCCGTGATAATTTTGAGTGGTTTTATATGTATAAAAAAGATCCGCAAGATCTTTACTATCTTATTGCGGCAAAAGTACATCCGCAGATGAGAGATGCTTTTATTGATTTCCCCGGTAATGATATGAAAGTAACGATAAAAGCTTGTCCGCTTACGCGGGATAATCAACGATTGGCCGCTTCGGTAACGTATGCATATACCTCCAACGATTACATATGTGCTTGTTTAAAAGAGAGTGATAAAATAAACTGTGGTGCTTCGTCTGCCCGTTTAAAAAATGCCCCGTTTAGACAGTTGCTTCCTTTTTTTAGTTCGGGTGGATATCCGGCGGTAATTGTTGGGGTTGTGCCTAGCTTAGTGTTTAAAGCTTTGTTAGAGGCTCCTGAAGAATATAACGAAGGCATTAATAGGCTGATTCCTTGTGGAAATAATACGAGTAACGAGGAAATTGTTGCCGAATATGCTCAGACACTGGGTGATTAAAAATAGAATTTATTTTAAATGTTTTTCCAAAATCCGCTCGTTAAGAATAAATGGGCGGATTTTGTTTAGTAGCATATTTTCTATAGCAAGTTGTAATTGTGCATCTTCGGATAGACCCGGTGCGTAAAATTGCCCGGCTTGCTGCAAGGATTCTTTAGGCAGTAGTCCTATTAGTTCTCCGGCAGTTACATTCAGGCCGCGTTTTTGTGCTTCTTGTTTGCAGGCTTCAAATACTTGGGCAAGCCCGGTTTTGTGGTAGTCCACAATATTAAACGAAACTTGCGCACAGTGGTAATTTTCCATATACCAACCGATTGCTTTCACGCCGGGGAGTCCACCGTTTTTTTCACGCAGTACGGCGGCAATTTCTTTGGCAAGTTTCACATCTTGCGTGTTAAGCGAAACATTAAATGCAATTAAAAACTTGCGCGCTCCAATTACGCTAGCGCCGGTCTTAGCGACAGAAGTTGTAAAGTTACAAGGGCCGAAATCGGGCGGCAAGGTTTTTAATTTTTCGGGCAAACTTTCGTATTCGCCTTTTCGCAAAAAAGCTAAATTTTTTCGCTCGCTTGTGCGCGCATTTTCTTCATATAAGTAAACAGGAATTTGTAGTTGCTCTCCAACGAATTGGGCAAGTTCTTGGGCATACTTAGCTGTTTGTTTTAGTGTGATATTTTGTACGGGTACAAGCGGACAAA
>CACZKQ010000039.1 GCA_902781765.1 uncultured Elusimicrobium sp.
ACCCCGACTTGATGACCAGTCTGCAAATACTTGGATTTTTCTTGGTGATACAACTAATCGCCTGGACCGCCTATTATGTTTGGCCGGAATCTTCTGTGTGGCAAGCCACGATCGGTAAAAAAATATTGGGCTTAAAAGTAACGGATACAGATGGAGAACGAATTTCTTTTCTTCGTTCGTTGTGGCGCAATTTTGCCAAGTTCTTTTCTTCCATCACCTTATGCATCGGATACTTAATGTGCCTGTGGACTCAAAAGAAACAATGTTTACACGACTTGATGGCAGACTGTTTGGTCATAGACACAAAACCTCAAGAAAAACAAGGCTGCTTAATTGGTATTTTAATGGCCTCTTTTGCCTTCATCATACTGTTGTTTATTGGCGGTATTGTGGCGGCAATCGCCTTGCCTCAATTTGTTAGAGCGGGCGAACAAGCAAAAGCAACGTATGCTGTAAAAACATTGGCCAAAGTTTACCAAACACAAGAAATATTTAAGAGCCAACAAGGCTACTATGCAAAATCCTGGGAAGAATTAAAAGAGCAAACCCCAATCTGCCAAGGAATTGCCGATTCTGTATGTAAGGAAAATCCACAATTTGTTTTTGAGCTAAAACCGCATGGCGTTTATGCGTATCGCCGCAATAAAAAAACGAAGTATCAATTGATGATACCTTACGAGTCCGGCAAATTACAATGTAAGACTTCTGATAATAATATTAGGGGATTATGTCGGAGGTTGACAGAATAGTATCTTAAAATTTGGTATAATAAAGACAGATTTGTGGGGCAGCCACTCGTCCTACAGATAATTGGAGAGGTGTGTGAGTGGTTGAAACAGCAGGTCTCGAAAACCTGTAAACCGCAAGGTTTCGAGGGTTCAAATCCCTCCCTCTCCGTATAAATTTAAACCCCGCCTAGTGCGGGGTTTTAAATTTATGGAGAGTGGAGCGATACCAACTGCTTGGTATCGCGTCGGGATTTGAAGCCCGGAGCGTTGTTTTTGTTTGCGAAGCAAGGCAAAAACCGCGAGGGCGGGCCCGGACGCAATTTTCGTCAGAAAATTGACGTAGGGCAAATCCCCAGAGTGGAGCGACAGGAACTGCTTCCTGTCGCGTCGGGATTTGAAAGCCGGAGCCTTATGCGAGTTTTGCCATTAGGCAAAGGCAAGTACTGCAAGCCCGGAAAAAGAGTTTTTCCTTTGGAGTTTATCTAGCTAGTGTGTCATCCGGCGGGTGGCCGCAGCATTGTTAAAATGAGCCTGTAACGATTCTTTTACCATTTGTTCCGTTTTCCGGGAGGCTAATTCTTGCGCCGCCATTTTGTATGTAACGCTTACTATTTTATTGACCGCCTGATTTTGGTCTTTAAACATATATTGTTTTAAACCGGGGATTTTGCCGGAATGTTCCTCACATACAAAGTAGTAACTGACCGAATTGCCGGCCCGAACGCCTTTCATAACGCCCGTTCCTTCGGGCAATGTCTTGCCGCATACGGCACAATGCTTTACGGTAGTTTGTTCTAAGATATACTTAGCAGAGGTTTGATTCAATTCTTCCTTACTAATAGCATTGACATTGGGATAATCGGGATATTTTTGTTTAAATTTTCCCATAAAAGCCAACACTTTTTTCATCTCAGATTTATCGTAAGCATATACCCGTTTGCCGTTAATCATGCGGTTCATAAACGCTTCCCCGCGACGGATATCCCGGTTTATATCATCCGTCCGATATTCCCGCATTTGTATTTCCAATGTAGAAAAAGTACCTTCCAGTATACTTTGCAACGGCAAAATCCGTTTGGTGTAATATTCCACTTTCGCCCGCGCCATTAACCGCTGCAATTCTTGCCTGGATAATTCTTTCAACGAATCATGAGAAGCTACTTCCACTCCCGGCGTTTTTTCCAATTCTTGAATTTTTTTCGTCGCTTGCACTACATAATTTTCTGCTTCGCGGTACAACGCTTCAAACTGGGCAATCTCCGCTTCATTTATATTCCCCGGATTTTTATATTTTTGCACTTTAGCCAATAAAGACTCCGGCGGCCGCACCTCTGCCTCTGCCGGATTGACGCGGAAAGGAAGGGCATAGGCATAATAAACGTTTTGATTTCCCAGTGAAAAACTTTTCCAACCCTGGGTAGCGCGGAGGGAAGGCTGATTGCGCCGATAGACTTGAATAAAATCAACCAAGTTAATCATACCGTCTGCATCATCCGGATACATTTGCCGCATATCATTTTTTTTATTGGTCATCATCGATTTTACCCAAAACCGCCGCTGGACATCTCGCAAACTACCGCCATCCGTGTTGAGGACCGACAAAAACGAAAAATCCGGATGCATATGGTACTCAGATCCCATATCGTTAGCGCCTCGATACTGATCTGCCAAACCCATCAAATGCCCTACTTCATGTCCTAACAAAGAGTCATCTTTAAGGGCAGAAAACAATAATGCATCCTCTCCAAAGATGCGAATCCGTCCTCCTCTTTGACTGGCATAGGCTTTAGCCTCAAACCGGGATTTATTAGTGGTAAATTCCAAAATAAGCGTGTCCGGGTTTGAACAATTTTCGTTGCGTTGCAAAACAACTTGTTGCGGCCAAATAATCAACAAATCCCGAAATTCATCTGCCCGTCCGCTCGCTTCCAAAAAAGCAGGAAGACCGTTAATCCAATAATCAAAGGCTACTTGGGTTTTTTGTAAAAGAAGACCTTCGTGATTTTTATATTTGCCCAACCCCGGTGCGAATGTATCTCCTTCTTGTACGGTACGTATACAGACGGGCTGTACAACTTGTTTTTTGCCCAAATAGGTAAAGAGCAAGGAAGAATCTTGCATCATTTCGGGCAAAAAGCCCCAGCCGTAACCGGTGTTTACACAAAAACCCGTCAGCAGAATCCCAAAAGCCAATTTTACCGTTTTCATAAGAATCTTCCTCTCAAATTCCTATGATATAGTATATATCCGCCTTAGCGAGATGTCAATCTCTTTTCAAATCTAAGTCGCTTTTGTTACAATAAAATCATATGAAAAAACTACATTTGATATGTTGGCTTGGTTTGCTACTTTTTTGCACTACTTTTTCGCATGCGCAAATAGAATTTTTACCTACCGATCAGGATCACATTCCCGCCGAGCTTCGCGAAAATGCCGAACAAGTGAGCAAAAACACAGATTCCTATTCATATGGGCAAGTCCCTATTCGTGTAAACCCATCGGCAGCTACAGACCTAACTCATTCCCAGGTCCAGCCGTATACTTCTTATGGTTTTCCTTCTCTTCCTCAGGAAAAAATTTTATTTTTTGATACGCATATTACTGTGCAACCGGACGCGCAAATTACCGTTACGGAAAACATTACCGTCAATGTGCGCCACCAGCAAATCCGCCGCGGTATTTACCGCGACCTTCCGCTTTCGCTAAGCGAAAAAGCCACCCCGATCAGCCTAACTATGGACGGGAAGCAACACCCTTTTTTCGTGGAAAATAAATCGAATACACTACGCGTTAATTTTGGAAACGACGATTATATTACCCAAGGGGTTCATACCTATTCCTTTACCTATACTTTTAACGGAGCGATTGACTTTTACAAAAATCATGATGAGTTGTATTGGAACGTCACCGGTAACGATTGGAACTTCCCTATTGATAAAGCCCGTTTAAGCGTTATCTTGCCGGAAGGGGTGTCTGTACAAAAGCAAGGAATTTCACTCTATACCGGGTATAAGGGAGCCAAACAACACCATGCCCGCCAAATTGCACCGCTTGTGTTTGAAACAACTCAATCTCTCCAAAGCTACGAAGGGTTTACGGCCGCCATTCCGTTTAACAAAGGATTTTTTGTGAAACCGCCACTATTAAAACGACTAGTTTCCGCACTCTCCTTGACTGTTTTATTTTTTGTTGCCATTTTTATCTTACTGTTAGTCTATTTTGTGGGAACTTGGTTAAAAGTAGGACGCGATCCTGCGCTAATTTCTGTTACACAATATGAACCTCCGCAAGGTATATCAGCAACTTATATGCAGTATTTGCACGACCGCCAGGTTACCAGCAAAACATTGGCTAGCGTACTTATCAGTTTAGCCATGAAAGGGTATATAGAAATTAAGCCCAATAAATCGTTCCTTTCTTCCACCAAAGCAGAAATTCACTTTTTGGGGAAAAAACAGGAAAACTTGCCACCGGACGAAGAACTTGTTTTAAACCGCCTACTAGGAAATGGCGTTTTTTTACTGGGACCCTCTTCTGCTGATAAATTAAAAAAAGTTTTTGAAGCATTAAAAAAACATTTTGAACAAGAATCCAAAGAATATATCGTTACGAACTCGTCGTACCTATCTTTTGCGATTATTTTGGTGGTTATTTTAGGTCTGCTCCCCCCGCTTATGCTAAAACACCCCGAACTGATTTTTATTAACGGGCATTTTTCCGTATTTTTTACAGCTTTTACTTTCCCGACCCGCAAGATTAGGGCAAAAATTATATTTGCTACATTACTTACCCTATTCTATTCACCATTTTTTATTACAACCAGTGGATTGATGTCCCCTGTGTTTCTCTGCGAGTTATTGTTTGTAAGCAGTATGTGGGGATTAAGCTTTTATGCCAGTTTGATAGAAAATATTACCCCCCATGGCCAAGAGATGCTAGCGTATATTGCCGGATTTGAAAAATATATGAAAACAGCCGAACCCAACCGGTTTGCAGCTTCCAATCCGGCAGATACAGAACGCATCTTTTGTAATTACTTACCCTTTGCTTTTGCACTAGGCATGGAAAATAAGTGGATGAAAAAATTTGAACACGTCTTGTCCAAATCCACCATGGAACAATGCACCGCATGTGTGGGTGGAACTAAATTTGTGTCCGGGGCATTAGCCAGTAGCGTTTCTTCGTCCGGAGGTGGCGGCGGTAGCCACGGAGGCGGATGTTCCGGCGGCGGTCATGGCGGCGGTGGCGGCGGTGGCCGGTAACCAGGCAGGCTGACGCAGATTTTGCTAAAATAGAAATATGCCTAAACTGAAAACTATTTTCTTTGGTACACCGGAAATTGCCGTTCCGTTTTTGGAGCTGACGCACCAATTAACCGATGTGCAACTTGTCGTTACACAAGCCGACAAGCCACGTGGGCGCGGTATGGAAATTACTCCTTGTCCTGTCAAAAAATACGCCCAAAAGCTAGCACTTCCCGTTTTATCGCCCGAAAAATTAAAAGATAGTTTTGAGCAAATTTCACAAATTCCTTTTGACGTGGGAATTGTGGTAGCGTACGGAAAAATCTTCCGCCCGAATTTTATTGCGCTACCCCAATTAGGGCTCATCAACGTGCATTTTTCACTTTTGCCGCAGTTGCGCGGAGCGGCCCCGGTACAACACGCACTCATTAGCGGACTCACACAAACCGGTGTGTCCACCTTCTGGATTAACGAAGGAATGGACGACGGCCCGTTATTTTTGCAAAAAACATTGGACATATTGCCGCAAGATAACGCCAAAACACTTTTTGAAAAACTAACCGCGCTTGGCTTAGAAGCGTTGCGAGAAACTATTTTTTCGTTGGAACAAGGCCAACTAATCAAAACACCACAAGTAGGCAAACCGACCTTGGCTCCCATGCTCCAAAAAGAAGATGCCCTGCTTAACCCGGCTCAATTAACCGCGGTGCAAATTCACAACCGCGTACGCGGGCTTGCCTGCGGCCCCAAACCGAAAATCCCTTTTATGTTAAACGGTAAAACCGATTATCTGCAACTGTTGCAAACAGAACCGGCAGACGGAAATATTGCGGCCGCTGCGGGGACAATACTTAGCATAGAAAACGGCCGCGGGATTTTAGTACAATGTAAAGAAGGTGCCCTTTGGCTTAACGAGGTCCAACCGGCCGGGAAAAAACCCATGCCGGGCGCAGCATTTGCCTGTGGGCGCGGAATTAAAATAAATGAACAAGTTTTTATAAAATTATGAGCGAAAAAAACGAAGAAAATTTTGATGATTTATTTACCGGAAAACGTAAGAAATCCGGTTGGGCCAAATGGGTTGTTGCGTTCATGGTCCTTCTGTTTTTTGTTGGACTAATTGCCGTGTCCATAGACTGGGTAGTCGGCGCTTTGGTGCATACCCGTAAAGAAGTAACCGTGCCCGATTTGACCAAGAAAAATGTCACCGAAGCATTAGGACTTTTAGCTTCCCAAAATTTAGCATTAAAACAAGCCGGCATTGAACCGGCACAAAATGTTCCGTCCGGTTCCGTCTTGCGCCAAATCCCGTCCGCCGGTTCTACCGTACGTGAAGGACGCGTCATCCGTGTATGGATTAGCGAAGGCAACGAAATGGTTTTTGTACCCAATACGGTCGGGACGGATTTACGCAGCGCACAACTGGCAATTCGCCAAGCCGGTTTACTGGTAGACCAAGTGGAAAATGCTTATTCTGTTACTTACGAGAAAGGGCTGATTGTTTCTCAAACACCCAAGGCAGATAGCTTAGTACAAAAAGGCGAAAAAGTTTCGCTGGTTCTTTCTAATGGAGAGCCACCATCTAGCGTAGTGCTTGTGCCGAATTTCAAAAGCAAAAAATTAGCAGAAGCTACCTTGTGGGCCAGCGCTCAAAACATCAATTTGATTATTAAAGAAGATACGGATTCCGTCTTCCGAAACGGTACGATTGCGGCCCAACGTCCGGCTGCGGACAGCCAAATTTCCCCCGGAGAAAATTTAGAAATTGTCGTCAGCCGCCGCCCTATTAGCGACGACGAAAAAACCTATCATTTACATTATGAACTTCCGCAGGGTAAAAACCTTAGCCGTATGCGTATTACCTTGGAAGATGCTACCGGAGAAACTGAAATTTTAAATGAATCTAAGCAACCCGGCTCCAAAATTGATTTAGAAATTCCTTATTCCGGGCATGCTACTATTCGTATTTTTACCGACGGTATCTTAGTGCGGGAACGCGAGGTTGAATGAAAAAAACTTCCCAATTTCCCTGTGTAAATGGTAAAATATCTATTGCGCCCTCTATCCTGTCGGCTGATTTGTTTTGCCTGGGAGAGGAAGTAAAACGCGTAGAACATGCGGGCGCAGATTGGTTACATGTAGATGTGATGGACGGTCATTTTGTACCCAATCTAAGTTTTGGTCCGTCCATCGTAAGATCTTTGAATGGAAAAACAAATTTAGCATTAGACGTACACTTAATGGTGGAGCGTCCGTTACTTTTTATAGAACCGTTTGCCAAGGCAGGGGCCGATTTATTAACCGTCCATGCCGAAGCAAAAGACGTTTCCGCCGCGCTTGCAAAAATTCAAGCGCTCGGCGTAAAGACAGGACTTTCCATAAAGCCGGATACCCCGGCAACGTCCATTCTTCCGTATTTGGAACAATTGGATTTGGTACTCGTGATGAGTGTTCAACCTGGGTTTGGTGGTCAATCTTTTTTACCACAAGCAATCAAGCAAATCCAAACGGTACGTCAGTTAATAGATCGTTCCGGCCGTAAAATTTGGCTGGAAGTAGACGGCGGTATTAACGCAACAACCGCACCTGTAGCAGTGGCTGCTGGGGCAGATGCGTTAGTCGCCGGGAATGCAATTTTTTCGTCCGCAGACCCTGCCGAGGCCCTCAAGCAAATCAGGCAGGCAAAACCGGAGATTTAAGTTCGTCTTTTACATGAAGTAAAAGCATACAAGGAGAATATCAATGGCAGTCGTAATTAGATTACAAAGAGTCGGCAAAAAATCCCAACCGCAATACCGCGTGGTGGCGATTGAAAAATCTTCCGCCGTTGGCATGGAAGCTAAAGAAGTATTGGGACAATACCACCCGTGCAATCCCAATGCCGCCGAACAAGTAAAACTCAATATGCCCAGAGTGGAATACTGGATGAAAGTCGGTGCTAAGCCGTCTGAAACCGTAGCTAGCCTCATTAAAAAAGCCAGCGCGAAATAATTGGCGGAGCGCGTTATGAAAGAACTCGCAACGCTGCTCTTAAAATCCCTTTCCTCTACGCCGGATAATGTGGTTGTGGAAGAGAAGGTAGAAGAGAATAAAATTTATCTGTCTACGAAAGTAGACGCCGCTGATAAAGGTAAAGTCATTGGCAAAGACGGTTGTATTATTAAAGCCGTTCGCACGGTATTAAATGCCGCCGCCGCCAAGCAAGACAAAAAAGTTACCCTAAAGCTGGAAGACTGATGAAAATAGACGTTATCACCGCTTTTGAGGAGCTTATAGACTCCACGCTTAGCCATAGCATTGTTGGCAGAGCGCGAAAAGCAGGGATAATTAAATTGGGTACGCTTTCCCCCAGGCAGTTTACGGAGGATAAGCACCAAACGATTGATGACCGTCCGTACGGCGGTGGGCCCGGGATGCTCCTAAAGGCCGAACCGCTTTACCAGGCGATTAAAAAGTTACGAAAAAAAACTTCGTACGTCATTTTGACAAGTCCGCGCGGCCAAACATTTAACCAGGAACTGGCTAAAAAAAAAAAAAAAAAACGACACCTGATTTTTGTGTGCGGACATTACGAAGGCATAGACGCCCGGATTTATCCGGAGGTGGATTTAGAAGTTTCCTTGGGGAATTTCATTTTGACCGGCGGCGAATTGGCCGCGTGTGTGATGATAGATGCAATTACCCGCCTTCAAAAAGGAACTTTTAAAAAGGAAGGTGTTACCGTAACTGAATCGTTTGAAAACAATCTGTTGGAAGCCCCGCAGTACACGCGCCCGGAAGTATGGCGCGGACAAAAGGTTCCGGCAGTGTTACTCAATGGGAATCATAAAGAAATAGAAGCGTGGAAACACGAACAAGCTTTAAAAATTACAAAGGAATTAAGGCCCGATTTGCTTGAAAACGCCTCTCAACCAAAAGCAAAAAAGGGTACGAAGAAAAAAATTCGGAGGAAGTAAGTTTTATGAACATCAACGACATTAAACATAATTTAAAAACCAATATCCCGGCCTTCAAAGCCGGCGACACCGTTCGCGTGAAAGTTAAAGTAGTAGAAGGCGATACGGAACGCTTGCAGGCATTTGACGGGGTAGTGATTGCCCGCCGCGGCAGTGGAATTGGCGAGACGTTTACCGTACGCAAAATCTCCTTTGGCGTAGGAGTGGAACGCATTTTCCCGATTCACTCCCCCCGCGTAGACAGCATTGAAGTACTCAAAATCGGTAAAGTACGCCGCGCAAAACTTAATTACTTGACCAAATTGTCCGGTAAAGCTGCGCGCTTGCAAGAACTTAAAAAACCGACTGCTACCACCGAAGAACAACCGGCCGAAGCAGCCACAGAGGCGAAATAATTATCCAAGGATAATTGACTCCGAATCTAAAAACCCCCGGCAAAGTACACGCCGGGGGTTTTTATAGCTTTCCTAATTGTGCTCAATCAAATTTAAAGATATGAATTACAACCGGGATCGCGCAGGTCTCCAAGTTTCGCCATTCCGTCAATTCCGTACATACTAAGCCACCAACGGCAGATATCTGGTGTTGAGTTTCCTAAAGTACCGGCTCCAGGAAAAAATTTGAGATTTTCCTCCCCCTTTTTATCCCAGACCAGATGTTCTTGATCAAGCCATTTATTCCCTGTTGATTTATTTCCATAGTATTGCGTATATAATTCTACAGAACAAGTGTTTCCTGAACAAGAATACTGCCAGGCTCCTATTTTGGTATAGCACTTATCATCATCCTCTGCTTCACAAGGCAATGCCAAATCAAGTTCAGCTTGTTTTCTCTTCCCAGAAAGTTTCACATATCCCCCAGTTGGATTTTCCAACAAATACACATTCATAGCCCTATTTATTGCACTTAAGGTTGTCC
Organism: uncultured Elusimicrobium sp.; assembly: GCA_902781765.1. Lineage (GTDB taxonomy): Bacteria > Elusimicrobiota > Elusimicrobia > Elusimicrobiales > Elusimicrobiaceae > Avelusimicrobium. The sequence continues at coordinate 9,847 of CACZKQ010000039.1, forward strand.
CAACTTCGCTTAAGCGAGATTTTTTTACTGCTTTTTGGTATTGCGGCAGCTCCACAGCGGCTAAAATGCCGATAATTAAAACTACCACCAGTAGTTCTATGAGCGTAAAGCCCATTTTTGCTTGATTATTCATCTTGTTAATCTCCTTAGGGAAAAACACCCTACTTATATTATATATCAAAAAAAAAAAACAAAAACTGCTTTTTATTTTATCGTCGTCATTAAATACAAAAAAGGGCTTGACAAGGTCTTCACAAACAATAAAAATCC